>NZ_JBDMZG010000081.1:0-22500 GCF_039769035.1 Pacificibacter sp. | reverse complement strand
TGATAAATGGCACACCCCAGTCTGGCATTTGCTCAATTTTCGTATGGCTGAGATCGCCTTCAAACGTCACATTCGGTGCAGCTTTGTAACGCACGGACGCAGACACACCTGAGCGATCATCATAAGCTTCATCGCGGCCCGCCGTAGACCCGTCTTGCAACATGCCGTTCAAACGGAATTGCAGACGTTCGTTTTCGCCCCAGTTCAAATCAACAGTTTGGCGTTTTGTGCCCGCATCAGTGAGCTTGGTTGTGAATTCGTAAAAATCAATTTCTTGTGGCTTTTTCGATGCAATGTTCAGCGTGCCGCCCGTGGTGCCACGTCCGCCAACAGAGCCCGCTGGGCCTTTGATCACTTCGACTTGCTCGGTGTTGAATGTCTCGTGGATCGAAGTACCCGGATCGCGCACGCCATCGACATAGACATCGTTGTTGGCTTTGAAACCACGGATGTAGATGTTGTCGCCAAAAGAGTTGCCGCCTTCGCCAAAGCCAAGGGAAATGCCCGGTGTGGAACGTGCAAGCTGGCGAATTGAAGTGGTGCCTGTGGCCTCAATCGTTTCTTGCGTGATCGCTGTGACGGTGCGTGGCGTGTCTTTGATCGGGGCAGAAAGTTTGGCGTTGGTCAAGCCGTCTGCTTTGAACGGCGCATCTGGATCTGCGTTCGGGTTGCTGCCTGCGCTGGCCTTGGCTTGGGCATAGGCGGCTGCGGCGCGGGCTTGTTCGGCTGCGGCCGCTGCCGCTTCTTGTGGTGCACAAACAGGAGTGCCCGCCAAAGCAGGTGTACAAACTTGCGGCGCTGCAGGTGCGGCGCTGCGACGTGCTGTGCGCGCGGGTTTCGGGGCTGGTTCAGGCTCGGCCGTGGTTTCAACATCAACAGTTGGCAAGACGATAACGGGATCGGTCGCCTCTTGGGCGTAGGCTTGGCCAACGAGGCATGCGGCTGTGAACGAGCCACCGATGAGCGTTGAACGAAGGGCCGTGCTGCGAGGGTGCGCCCCACGCGGGAAGGAACGGAAGCTGTCCATTTGAGTGTCCTTTGGATCAGATTTGCAAGATCGAGCGCACGCAATGTGGTGCCTCAATCGCTTGCGGGGCTGTCTGAACCAAAGGGTGTGGATGGCGACAAACGATGGCAGTCTATTAGTTGACTGTTTTAGTCATGTAAAGGGCTGCACGCTATTTTTTCAACTTTATTGACGCAACGACGTCACGACGGTCCGTGTCACACGAAACAGACTTTTCTTCATATGCTTATGGGTTTGGAACAGGAGCGAAGGCCGCACACGTTCAAGTCTGCTGTTTCAATCGCGGTTTCAAAAGCGCGCGCCAGTGCGCCATGGCGCAAGGCAAATACTTTCGAACTCAAACAGAAGGAAACAAGCGCAAACGGCCAGATAAATATCTGGCGTTTCTAAACTATCTCAAAATTTTGGGAGTAGTTGGTGCGGTCGAGAAGACTCGAACTTCCACGGGTGTTACCCCACAGCGACCTCAACGCTGCGCGTCTACCAATTCCGCCACGACCGCACTGTCTTGACTTGGTGAGGGCGTATCTAACGAAGGTGCGAATAGATGGAAAGGGCAAAAATGCGCAATATTGAAAAAAGTTCTGCCGCAGGATCACAAAGCGAAACACGCGGTGGTAGCACGCGTTGCACAGGCTTTGGCGGCAGGTCTATGAGGCTTGCACATTCTTGACGGCCTACTGCATCTGAGCTGCATCTCGATTTGACGATGCGACCCATTTGAACGTTTTTGCCAGCAGACCTGAGCGCCAAAACAAGATCATCGCAATCACGCTGCCAGACAGGATAAGGCCCAGCATCGGGGTTTCAGAGAAAAACATATCAGACATCCGACGTCCCGGCAGGAAATTCAATACAGAAGGAATGCCCAAGCCAAAGGTCGACAAGTTGCGCAAGGCTTGTTGGTGGCCTCGGATATCGCCTTTGGTCACAGATCGAATGGACAAATACAGAGTGACAAGGCTGAGCACCGCCAAAAGATGTAAGGGACTGAAGCGGCCAATGACTTTAATTTCTGAGATCCACAAAGATGACATGGCGGTCACGACCATGGCCGTGATCCAGACATAGCCCAAGACCTTGTGCCATTTATCCCTGCGCAAACGCCACAACACGGGCGGCACCAAAGCCATAGAAATCACCGCAGCGACGATGTGAATTTGAATGGCGAGAGGTGCGATCAAAAAGGGTTCAAAGGTGATCATGGTCGGTGCTCCGTAAAATTGTCAGCTGGGAAACTTGCCCTAAGGAAACGGTTGTGATTTGGATGATCTGTGTTTGAACCAAGGGGCCGCGCCCCGCGACAAAAGCTACGCAAAAGGACACAGAAATCCGTGAAAACAACGGTTTTGCATTTGGCGATACGTGAAACGCAAAAGGTTATGTCGTTGCGGCTGACCCAAACGGTGATCTGCGCTGTGGCCATTGTGCTGGGCATCGCGGGGCCATTTGGGACCGAGGACGTCATGCGTTTGGTGCCACGTATTGTCTATTGGCTGGTGGTGTCGCAGATCACCTTCGCCAGCGGAACGTTCGTGTCTGAACTGGTGCAATCGTGCAGGCTGAGCAGCAGATTGCCGGCGCCACTTATGTCTGGCCTCACGGGATTGGCGATCGGCGTGGTGATTTGCGCCGAGATCTTTTTGATCAACTTAGGCCTGTTTGGCATCTCGCCGCTTGAGGCGGGGTACGCCCTGCCCCTTTTGCTTAATGTTCTTGTTGTGGCTGTTGTGGTCAGTGTCGCGATCTCGCTGGCGGTTCAAGCGTTTAAAGACAAGCAGGCGCCACAACCACAAGAGGCCGCGCCCCAAACTGCAGCCCACCCCAAACTCGTCGAACGCCTGCCCTTCGACAAACGCGGGGCGTTGATCTCGCTGTCTGTGAACGATCACTATGTTGATGTCACCACCACCAAAGGCACGGAAATGTTGCTGATGCGGTTGGCCGACGCGATTGGCGAGGCAGGCCATGGTCTGCAAGTGCATCGCTCGCATTGGGTATCAACGGATCACATCGCATCGGTGACGCGTGATGGCGCGAAAGCGGTGATCAAAACTTCAGATGGGCGTGACATTCCCGTGTCGCGCACTTATGTGCCTAAGCTCAAGGAGGCAGGGTTCCTACCCTGAGTTGCGATGGTTGAATGGAAAATATCTGACGGGCTCACCGACTACGAAACGGCACTGGCCGAGATGGAAGCGCGCGCTGATGCAATTGCACGCGGCGAGGCTGATGAATTGATCTGGTTGGTCGAGCACCCTCCTCTTTATACGGCGGGCACGTCTGCGAAGATTGACGATTTGGTCGAACCGGATCGCTTTCCAGTCTATGACACAAGGCGCGGTGGACAATATACGTATCACGGTCCGGGACAGCGCGTGGCCTACGCGATGTTGGACCTGAACAAACGCGGCAAAGATGTGCGCAAGTTTGTTCAGACCATGGAAGAATGGGTGATCGCGGCTTTGGCCGAATTCAATGTCAAAGGTGAAATTCGCGAAGGGCGCGTGGGCGTTTGGGTTGAGCGCGACGACAAGCCCCTGACCGTGACGGGCAAGAAGGCCGAAGACAAAGTGGCGGCCATTGGGTTGCGCATTCGCAAATGGGTGTCGTTTCACGGGTTGTCTATCAACGTTGAGCCAGACCTGAGCCATTTTGACGGCATCGTGCCCTGCGGCATTACAGAATACGGTGTCACATCTTTGGTGGATTTGGGCCTGCCCGTGACGATGGACGATGTGGACATCGCTTTAAAACGCGCCTTTGAAAATGTTTTCGCACAAGATTAGGCAGTAAATTGCGTGCCGATTGCCCTGCGACAATCGCGAACTCGCAACTTATTCGTAAAGCGCTATGTTTATCTTAACTCGAAACGACTCATGTTGGAGACTTCCATGACCAAATTCTTCGTTTTCACTGCCGCTGCTTTTATGGCCGCAACATCCGCCTATGCTGGCGATGCTGCCAAAGGCGAGACAGATTTTAAAAAGTGCAAAGCATGTCACACCATCGCAAACGGTGACGACGTGATTTTCAAAGGTGGCAAAACCGGTCCGAACCTTTACGGCGTTGTCGGTCGTGCAGCTGGTGCGCAAGAAGACTTTACCAAATACGGCAAAGATATTGTTGCCTTGGGGGCAACTGGGTTCGTTTGGACTGAAGAGCTTTTGATTGAATACACAAAAGATCCCAAAAAATTCTTGAGCGCTCAGCTTGATACAGCGGCAAAATCAAAAATGTCTTTCAAATTGAAAGACGCGACAGACGTTGTGGCCTACTTGGCATCTGTTGGGCCTGTGGTTGAAGACATGCCTGCGGATGACGCTGCGAAAACAGAATAAGTCATCTCACCACTTGTTTGTTTGGCGCCGCCCCTTTGGGCGGCGTTTTACGTTGTATCCGCGCGCAACCTGCTGAGGCTGACGGGGGTCAGCCCCAAGAACGACGCAATATGTTTGTGTCCGAACTGTGCCTCATACCCAACATAGGTGTCGCGAAACCACGCCAGCCGCTCTTTGCCCCGCAGCGCACACAGGCACCATTCTCGAGCAGCCTTACGCGTCAAGGTTTGGCGCAAAACATCATTGCCCCACGCGCGAATGGTGCTTGATTCGACCATGAGCCCTTCCAAAGTGTTGCGCGGGATTTGCATGAGTTCAGCATCTTTGGTCACTTCGAGTGTCACCAACGACGTCCCGTCAGCACTGCGCGCCACATGCGGGGTGATCACGCAAGGCCCCAAGAACAAATCGACACAAACCTGACGACCATCGGAATCACTGACGTGGCTCACGATCTGTCCAGACATCAAGATAAGTTCAGCGTCATCTGGAAATCCCTGCTGAGCAGCGCAGTTTCCTTTTGCCAAAGACAAAGGGCGACAGGCTTCCGAAAAGATTTGCGCATCAGCCTTGTCCAGCATGCCGATCGGGAAATCTGAAGACTGGAAAAAATCTGCGAAATTCATGTGACGTCTTATCCGATGATAATGAACCGGCCCTGCCTTGCTGCAATACATCGACAAAACAGCAATGGAGCACTCTTATGATCACAGCTTTGACCAGAACCCGCAGATTCAGCAACATCTATATGTGGTGGGCCCTCGCCCTAACCCTTTATGGCCTCATGATGTTTGGCCCCCTGCGCACCCTGACGGACCTCGCGGCCGTACCGCCGTTTGACTTGCGGCCCATGGGGTATTCATTTGACGATGCGCGCGACTTGATGAACGCACTTGGGCAGCGTGGGCGAGATATTTATATGTATCAGCAACTTGTCCTGGATACGTTTTACCCAATGGCTTTGGCGGTGGCATCCGTTTTGACCCTGCGCAGATTCAGCGATCGGGCAAAAGCAAACGGGCATTCTCGCCGCGTACTCTTGTGCAAGGTGGCAGCCTGTGTGGCGATCACCGCCGCAGGCTTTGACTATATTGAAAACATCTTGATCGCGGCGATTCTGATAGAGCCCGATGCGATTTCATCGTTTCTGGTCACAGCGGCCAGCACAGCAACACGCGTCAAGTCGCTTGCAACAACCTTTTCGCTTGGAACCGTCACTGTTTTGGTGATTTTCAGCATTGCAAAGGCCACGTTCCATGATTTCAAGCCCATTTCCTGGCAACAGCGATGAATTTTCAACCCACGTGCGGCAATTTTTCATGCATTGGGGCGCGTTGACACATTGCCCCAGCGAATTATTGCCTTTAAGACCGTAGGCAATTCCGCGCGGAGACTCTCTTTGTCTTTTGCGCGGGTGAACGCATACAAACGCATAAATCGGGAGGACCGCATGGCAGACGCAGCCATTCACGGCCACGAACATGAAGACAACCGCAGTTTCTTTACGCGCTGGTTCATGTCAACGAACCACAAGGATATCGGCATCCTTTACCTTTTCACCGCTGCGGTGGTGGGCTTTATTTCAGTTGCCCTGACAGTTTACATGCGCCTTGAGCTCATGGACCCAGGTGTACAGTACATGTGTCTCAACGAGGCAGGCGAAGCTGCGGCGCGCTTGTTCTCAGGTGGCGAAGAATGTGCGGCACCAAACGGACACCTTTGGAACGTTATGATCACCTACCACGGTGTTTTGATGATGTTCTTCGTGGTTATCCCAGCGCTCTTCGGCGGCTTTGGTAACTACTTTATGCCGTTGCAAATCGGTGCTCCGGACATGGCCTTCCCACGTTTGAACAACCTCTCCTTCTGGATGTATGTTTGTGGTGTTGCTTTGGGCGTTGCGTCCTTGTTTGCACCGGGCGGTAACGGCCAAGCTGGTTCCGGCGTTGGTTGGGTTCTGTACCCGCCATTGTCTACCTCTGAAGCAGGCTACTCCATGGATCTTGCGATCTTTGCGGTCCACGTTTCTGGTGCCTCATCCATCCTTGGCGCGATCAACATGATCACGACATTCATGAACATGCGCACACCGGGCATGACTTTGTTCAAGGTGCCTTTGTTTGCATGGTCCATCTTTGTGACCTCTTGGTTGATCCTTTTGTCTTTGCCGGTTCTGGCGGGCGCGATCACCATGTTGCTGACAGACCGTAACTTTGGCACGTCCTTCTTCCAGCCTGGCGGCGGCGGCGACCCGATCTTGTACCAACACATCCTGTGGTTCTTCGGACACCCAGAAGTGTACATCATCATCTTGCCTGGCTTCGGCATCATCTCTCACATCATCGCGACATTCTCTCGCAAACCAGTGTTTGGCTACCTGCCGATGGTTTGGGCTTTGATCGCAATCGGCGGCTTGGGCTTCGTTGTGTGGGCACACCACATGTACACAGTCGGCATGTCACTGAGCCAGCAAACCTACTTCATGATGGCCACAATGGTTATCGCGGTTCCAACTGGGGTGAAAATCTTCTCATGGATCGCGACCATGTGGGGCGGTTCTATCGAATTCAAAGCACCTATGGTTTGGGCCTTTGGTTTCTTGTTCCTCTTCACACTTGGCGGCGTGACAGGCATCGTATTGTCCCAAGCGGGCGTCGACCGTGCGTACCACGATACTTACTACGTTGTGGCACACTTCCACTACGTGATGTCCTTGGGTGCGGTCTTTACGATCTTCGCAGGCATCTACTTTTACTTCGGTAAAATGTCTGGTCGTCACTACCCAGAATGGGCAGCACATGTTCACTTCTGGATGATGTTCATCGGCGCGAACTTGACCTTCTTCCCACAACACTTCTTGGGTCGCCAAGGTATGCCACGTCGTTACATCGACTACCCAGAAGCCTTCGCGCTTTGGAACAAAGTGTCCTCTTACGGTGCATTCTTGTCCTTCGCGTCCTTCTTGTTCTTCATCGGCATCGTGGTTTACTCCCTCAAATGGGGCAAACGCGTCACCGAGAACAACTACTGGAACGAATACGCAGATACACTCGAATGGACTTTGCCGTGCCCACCACCTGAGCACACATTCGAAATCTTGCCAAAGCAAGAAGACTGGGACAAAGGCAACGCGCACTAATCCCGCTCTGATCTAAACGAAAGGCCCCGCAGTTCATCTGCGGGGCCTTTTCTTTTGGCGCTGACTGATTTTAACTAAACGTCATAAACACAGCCTCCAAGAGGACCCGCACTTATGCTCATGCCCTTCGCACAAGATATATGGATCTCCGATGGCCCGACTGTTTCCACTTTGGGCTTTAAGTACCCAACGCGTATGGCGGTGATCAAACTCCCTAGCGACAATCTCTTTGTTTGGTCACCAGTACCGATTGACGCCGAAATGCGTGAACAGATCGATGCGCTTGGGCCTGTCAAATTTATAGTCTCACCGAATTCGCTTCACCATCTCAGCATGGGTGCATGGGCGCAGGCCTATCCCGATGCAGCACTTTGCGCCGCTCCAAACCTTATGAGCAAACGTGACGACCTTAGCTTCGCGTTTGAAATCACCGACATGCTTCCGAGCGAATGGGCAGATGCCTTCGAACACAGCATCATTCGCGGGAATACCATTGCGACTGAAGTCGTATTTTTCCATCGCGCGAGCGGTACAGTTTTGTTCGCCGATCTGTTGCAGCAATTTCCGAAAGGTTGGCACAAGGGGTGGCGCGCTTGGGTCGCGAAACTGGACCTCATGGTTCAACCAGAGCCCACCGTTCCACGCAAGTTCCGTGCCGCGTTTCGCGACAAAAAAGCAGCGCGCCTATCTCTCGCGCCTGTTTTGAATTGGCCAGCCCAAGCGGTTCTTATGGCGCATGGGACACCCGTAACACGAGATGCGCAATCTTTTCTTCAACGCGCCTTCAAATGGCTCAAGGTCTAAAATGGCGCAGTCCACCAGTCTGATCCCTGAACTCGCCGTCACAGACTGGCAAGCATCAAAGAGGTTCTACTGCGACCTGTTGGGATTTGCAGTGGCCTACGAGCGCCCCGAGGAAGGCTTTGCCATGCTCACCATGGGGGACGCGCACGTGATGATCGATCAGATTGGCACCGGCCGGACATTTGATGACGGGCATTTGCCAGACGCGTATCCTTTCGGACGCGGCATGAATCTTCAAATCGAAGTGCCTGCAGTCGCGCCCGCCTTCACCCGACTGACCGCCGCGCAATATCCGATTTACCTCGCGCTTGAAGACAAATGGTATCGCAAAGACGCCCTTGAGGTTGGCAACCGTCAATTCGTGGTGGCCGATCCTGATGGCTACTTAATCCGCCTGTTTCAGGATCTCGGAACACGCTCGATCCGCCCAACCTGATCGCACTGCGACCCTTCGCCTCTTTGCCGTGACACATCATCACGGTAGCCTAACGCAAACTGCAACAACCAAAGAACACGATGCCCTATAGATGGACGCCCGATCATCGGCATGTGCGCACACAGCCGCGTCACGACACTTCCGAGCCGCTCATACGCTTGGACATATGGCCTCACCGCTCGATGCCGAACACCGGCTTTAAGGCGGCCATTTGGCTGCTGTTCGTGGCGGGTTGCCTTCCGGTTCTTGCCTTCATCGGCACGGCGGCTTTCTGGGTACTCTTGGTTGGACTATTGCTGACCTTGGGCGCGCTTTGGACAGCGCTGCGGTGGTCAGATCGGGTACACTTGCGCGAAGAGATGCGGATTTGGCCCGACAAAGTGGAACTGTCGCATTGGTCCACCAAAGGGACGTTGAAACAGTGGAGCGCCAATCCCTATTGGATCAAGCTGCATCTGCGCGCGGCGGGCGGCCCTGTTGAACAATATCTTACCCTGAGCAGCAGCGCCGCGGACAATGGACGTGCCGTGGAGCTGGCATCCTTTTTGTCGCCCGAAGAGCGCGAGGCGTTGCGTGACGATCTTGCCTTTGTTCTTGGTCAACTCAAATCGGCAAGCTCTACGCCTGCGGGATCCCGCACCAAAGCCCCGTGAAAGATCAAAACGCAGGCAAGCAAAAAGGCTGACGTTTACACGACAGCCTTTTCAAAAATGTTCAGTTGCTGCGCAAAGCGCCCCTAAATGCAACAAATGTGCAGTTAGGCCAATTTTTCTTTCACACGTGGACCAACTGCGCCGAAATCAATCTGGCCAGTATATTTGCTTTTCAGCGCGCCCATAACCTTGCCCATATCGCGGATCGACTCAGCGCCAGAGGCGGAAATCGCATCGTCGATGGCCTGAGAAACCTCTTCATCGTTCAACTGGCGCGGCAAGAAATCAGAAATTACAAGGATCTCAGCACGTTCTTTTTCCGCCATTTCCAAACGACCGCCTTCGTCAAAAGCGCGTGCACTTTCTTTGCGCTGTTTGACCATTTTCTCAAGAATACCAAGGACATCGGCATCTGATACGCCGGCGTCGTTGCCTTCGCCACGCAGTGTAATATCGCGGTCTTTGATAGCAGCACTGATCAAGCGGAGCGTTGAAAGGCGTGGTGCATCTTTGTCTTTCATCGCAGTTTTCAAAGCGGCCGAGAGCCGCGTACGCATATCCATTGGTGTCTCGTTCCTTGAGCCATTGCAAGTCCTCACACTACTCAAAAGATTGACAATTAACAACAACTTAGCACCCCTTGTAAGTTATTGAAAAATAAAGAAAACAGAAACTACACAGAAAATCGCAACACCTGCTTGACGCCCCTCGCTGCTTTCCTTAGTTTCCCGACAATTTTGGGCCTTTTAAGGGGAGTCGTGCCATGACCACCGCAAACTCATCTGCGAAACCGACAGCTTGCTTGGCGCTTGCGGACGGCACCGTTTTTTACGGTAAAGGATTTGGCGCCACCGGCACCACAACTGCCGAGCTGTGCTTCAATACCGCCATGACTGGCTATCAAGAAATCATGACAGACCCGTCATACGCAGGCCAGGTCGTCACATTCACCTTCCCGCACATCGGCAACACTGGTGTGAACGACGAAGATGACGAAACATCTGATCCCGTCGCCGCAGGCATCGTGGTCAAATGGGATCCTACAGATCCATCGAACTGGCGCACCGAAGACGAACTGGGCCCATGGTTGGCAAATCGCGGCCGCATCGGCATGGGTGGCATCGACACGCGTCGCCTCACCCGCGCAATCCGTCAACAAGGCGCCCCACATGTTGCCATGTCTCACGATCCTGAGGGCAACTTTGACATCGCCGCTTTGGTTCAAATGGCGCGCGACTTCAACGGTCTTGAAGGTGCGGATTTGGCAAAGGACGTTACCTGCGCACAATCTTACGTCTGGGACGAAATGCGTTGGGCTTGGCCTGATGGCTTCCCAAAACGTGACAGCAAAGGCTTTAAAGTTGTCGCCATCGACTTTGGCGCAAAACGCAACATCCTGCGCTGCTTGGCCTCTGCAGGCTGTGACGTAACTGTTTTGCCAGCGACAAGCACCGCCGAAGAGGTCCTCGCGCACCAACCTGATGGTGTGTTCTTGTCAAACGGCCCAGGCGATCCTGCGGCAACTGGCGTTTACGCTGTTCCGATGATCAAAGAAGTTCTTGCTGCTGATCTGCCCGTCTTTGGTATCTGCCTTGGTCACCAAATGTTGGCTTTGGCGCTTGGTGCCAAGACCATCAAAATGAACCACGGTCACCACGGTGCGAACCACCCTGTGAAAGACAAAGACACAGGCAAAGTTGAAATCACCTCGATGAACCACGGCTTCGCAGTTGACGCACAATCCTTGCCAAGTGGCGTTGTTGAAACCCATGTGTCCCTATTCGATGGGTCCAACTGTGGGATCAAAGTCGAAGGCAAGCCAGTGTTTTCAGTGCAATACCACCCTGAAGCATCCCCTGGCCCGATGGACAGCTACTACCTGTTCGAGCGCTTTGCCGATGCAATGTCAGCGCGCGTTACTGCGTAAGACTGCGCACATTAATTTGAGGAAGCCGGCTCATAGGGCCGGCTTTTTCTATTCTGAGGGCCCAAAGCAAGCTTTCTAGAAAAATCGATATCGCCTCCCCCAAAATGGTTAGGGTTAACGCCGCATTAACCCTATTGGTCCATCCTACCAAAGGCGCGAAATCCTTTGCGTATCTTGGGGGCACGGATCGACATGGTGCAGCTGCGGCACAGCATATTTAAGTCCCCCTCTGCGAGGGATAAAAGCCAAAAAGCATCAGATCCATCGGGGGCGTTGCTGTCACCCAGTGCGCCCGCCGACGCATACATTCGCGGTCAAAACCCCATCAAAGCGGTGAAAAAGCCTATCGGGCAAATGCTGGTCGACATCGGCGCGCTATCGCAAAGTGATCTCTCACGGGCTGCGACGATGCGCCAACGCCAAGATGCACGCATGGGCGACATTTTGTTGTCCCACAACATGGTTGATGAAACCGTCCTCTATGCCACATTGGCCAAACAATATGGCGCTGTGGTTGCGGATTTTGGCACGCACCCAGCCGATGTACGTCTGGTCGATGCTTTTGGCGCAGACGAATGCCTGCGCCGCGGTGTGCTTCCTTGGCGGCGCGTGGGCAACACGGTGCTTATTGCTTCATGCCGCCCCGAGCAATTCGAAGACCTGCGTCCACATTTAACCGCCCTATTCGGCCCTGTACGTATGGCAGTGATCTCAGAAACAACGCTGCATGAGGCCTTGCTGCAATCGCGCCAACGTACGCTTGCGAAGGCTGCTGAAACGCGTGTGGCCGCCCACGAAAGTTGCCGTGAACTTGATATTTCGCGTCTGACGCGCGTGATGTCCGCGATTGGCGTCGCTTTCATCGCAGCGACGATTATTTTTCCCCATGCCATGTTTTTGGTGTTGGTCTGCTGGGCCATCTTGGTTTTGGTGATCACCTCTGCACTCAAGCTCGCGGCTGCCGTTGCGCAAGCGCGGCGATCTCAAAAACGACAACTCACCTTTAGCACGCAAAGAGAGGCACAGAGGCTGCCTACAGTGTCAGTCATGGTGCCATTGTTTCACGAACGCGAAATTGCGGCGCGTCTGATCAAGCGCCTTTCAAAACTGACCTATCCAAGAGAGCTATTGGATATTTGCTTGGTGGTTGAGGAAGATGACATCATCACGCAAGAAGCAGTTGCGCGCACAAATCTTCCGCGCTGGATGCGCATGATCGTGGTGCCGCGCGGCGGGGTTAAAACCAAACCGCGCGCCTTGAATTTTGCGCTCGATTTTTGCCGTGGATCCATCATCGGAATTTATGACGCCGAGGACGCGCCTGAACCAAATCAAATCCACAAAGTGGCGCATCACTTTTCTCAGGCCGCAAAGGACGTCGCTTGTGTGCAGGGCATTTTGGACTTCTACAACGCACGCGCCAACTGGCTGGCGCGCTGTTTTACGGTGGAATACGCCTCTTGGTTTCGCATTATTTTGCCAGGTTATGAACGCCTTGGCTTTGTCGTGCCCTTGGGCGGCACAACCTTGTTTTTCCGCCGCGAAGCCATTGAAAAACTTGGGGGGTGGGATGCGCACAATGTGACGGAAGATGCCGATCTGGGCATTCGCCTCGCGCGTCATGGGTACCGCACAGAGTTGATCCGCACCGTCACTGATGAAGAAGCCAATTGTCGCTTTTGGCCATGGGTCAAACAGCGATCGCGCTGGCTCAAAGGCTATGCGATGACATGGGCGGTGCACATGCGCAATCCACGCAAGCTTTTGGCGGATTTGGGATGGTGGAAATTCTTTGGAGTTCAGGCCCTGTTCTTTGGCACCTTGTCCAATTTCGTATTGGCGCCGCTTTTGTGGACATTCTGGTCCATGCCCCTTGGGCTGCACCACCCTCTGCAGGACTTTGTTCCCAACGGAACGTTTCTGGCTTTGGGGGCCCTCTTTTTGATGTCTGAGGTGATTACAGTCGCCATCGGCATGTTGGCCACCTCAACGCCGAAACACAAAGGCATGTGGAAGTGGGTGCCGACGTTGCACTTCTACTATCCGCTTGGAACGCTTGCCGCGATCAAGGGACTGTGGGAAGTGATCACGCGGCCGTACTATTGGGATAAAACCGCACATGGTTTGAGTGAAGTTGAGGCACCTCAAATCGACGAGTTCGCCACTCAAGACACGCCAAAAGTAGCACCTGTATCCCGCATTTTCAGGCATGTGTTGCAAGCCGTTAAGCCGGCGCAAACAGTGCATTCTGAGACGCATTTACAAAGCGATACGTCTTTGGCTCTCACGCAAGACTTGCGCCCGAATGCCGGTGACTTGCCCTTGATCCTCACCGGATCAAACCGGACCGAGCAACACCACAGCCCACAGGCACACGGGTTTTCGGAACCATCCGCAGCGTTCGACATCTCAAACGCGCCCATGCGGCGTAGGCAGCTTGGACAGCGTCAGTTGACCTTTGGACTGGATTTGCCGGACTTTGCGCCGCTAGAGTTTTCGCCCGCGATGGAGCAAAACGCCAAAGCGCTTCCTTTGCTTTTGACACCTACACTTAGGATCGACCTTGACGGTCAAACACCTTAGCGCACAGGCCATCTTAAAATAGAATTCTACGTTAATATTTTGACGAAAGAAACGCCCTTAACGGTCTGTTTCTGCGTCTATTTTCAACCTCGTCACAAAGGCTTTCGAGATGTGTTCACTCAAGGCAGCATCCGCGGCATCCCCGTCACCGGCCTCGATCGCAGAAACGATTTGATCGTGTTCGCTGATGGCCTCAGACCCTCGCCCTTCGGCGGCCAAAGAGGTGGTCGCCAACAGCGCCATGGAGCGGTGCACAAGGTCGAGTTGTTTGACCAAGTAGCGGTTATGAGATGCCAAGTGGATTTGCTTGTGAAACCTGCGGTTCGCACGTGACAAGGCGTCGGGATCGTCGATCAGCACGCGATCTTCATCCACCATGTCGCGCAGCACGCGAATTTCTTCGGGCGTGGCGTGGCGTGCTGCCAAACGCGCAGCGAGGCCTTCCAGTTCAGTGCGCACAACGTAGAGATCTGCCATCTGATTGTGATCGAGCGAGGCAACGATCAAAGACCGCCCATCGCGCGTCAGCATGGATTGTGTTTCCAACCGCTGCAAAGCTTCGCGGATAGGCGTGCGAGACACACCAAAACGTTCGGCCAATTCACTTTCGACCAAACGATCCCCAGGACGATAGATGCCCGTATCGATCGCATCGAGAATCATCGCATAGGCGTCTTTTTGGCCGCCCGGTTGCCCAGACGACTGACCAGATTTTTGTGTTGTGTGCGCGTCGCTCATCGAAGTTCCTCGTTGGTTACGCAAGACCATAAGCGGTGCATTCGTACGGGTTCAAGCGTTAAGACGTGATGTAAGCCCTTGTGTGATCGAAACGCCGCCCCTAACAAAGAACTATGGTACAAAAACAGTTCTCACATGTGCGGTCGTGGATCTTTGATCTCGACAACACGCTTTATCCGCCGTCCACGTCGCTGTTTCCACAGATCGAAGTGCGGATGACGGACTGGGTGTCCAATGAGCTTGGGGTGTCGAAATCCCACGCCAGCAAATTGCGTCAGCAATATTGGATCGAACATGGCACGACCTTGTCAGGTCTGATGCAATTGCACGGCACCGATCCAGAACCCTATCTGGAATACGTGCATGATATCGACTTTTCGGTATTGTCGCCTGACTTAGCGCTGCGCGATGCTATTCAATCGCTGAACGGGCGTAAGATTGTCTTTACCAATGGGTCTGCCCCCTATGCCGAAGAGGTTTTGACCGCGCGTGGACTGTCTGGTCTGTTTGATGCCGTTTACGGTGTCGAACACGCGAAATACCATCCAAAGCCAAGCGCGCAGGCCTATACCGAGATTTTGTCGCAAGATGGCATTCACCCACCAGAGGCTGCGATGTTCGAAGATGATCCGCGCAATTTGGAAGTGCCGCACAATTTGGGCATGAAGACTGTGCACGTTGCCCCGCTCAAAGACGCGCATGAGGCACCTTTCGTGCATCATCACACCGATGATTTGGCCGATTTCTTGACCCGCATCGCGCCTGCATCCACCTGAGACAGCCTGTCGCTTGAACTGGACAGGCGTTGGGCCTATCACTTGCCCAGCGATCTGAGCGGGGCCACGCCCCCGCGCTGCATCAAGGAGCCAAGACATGACCCAACACGCCCCCAAAGCCACGCGCGAAACTGTCGACATTCTTGTGGTTGGCGGCGGCATCGCGGGCATGATTGCTGCGGCGGCCTTTGGCGCCTCGGGGTTCAAAACCTTGATGATTGACCCCGTGCCCCCTGTCACGGTTGGCGATGACGTTGGCAGTGATTTGCGCTCAACAGCGTTCTTGCGCCCCGCGCGCGATCTGTTTGAAAAGATTGGCATTTGGGATCGGCTTGCCCCCCATGCAACACCGCTTGAAGGGCTGCGCATCGTAGACACTGTCCCCTCAGATGATGGGCCATTGCTGCGCAGCGAACGTCAGTTTGAGGGGCGTGAAACGGCGGACGAACCTTTTGGGTGGAATTTTCTCAACTGGCACATGCGGCGCGCATTGGTCGATATTTTGCCCAGCATTGCATTGGCCGAGACGCGATACGGCGTGGGGTTCAAATCCATGCTGACACGGACTGGGTCGGCTATTGTAACGCTCAGCGACGGTACTCAGGTCGAGGCAAAACTGGTTGTCGCCGCAGATGGGCGCAATTCTGCGGTGCGCGAGGCTGCTGGCATCGGCGTGTCCACCACGCGTTATGGCCAGAAATCTTTGGCCTTCACCGCCTTTCACAGCTTGCCGCATGGCAACGTGTCGACAGAAATTTACCGCGATGGCGGCCCCTTCACCATGGTACCGCTTGCGGACATCGACGGGCGTCCGGCGTCCGCCATTGTTTGGATGAACAAAGGCCCGAAAGCGATCGATCTTTTGAACATGGACATCGACGCATTCAACGCAGAGATGACTGACCGCTCGGCTGAATTGTACGGCAATATGGAGTTGGCGTCGCAGCGCGGCGTTTTCCCGATCATCACCCAAGTGGCGGATCAGTTGAGCGGGCAACGCCTTGCGCTTATCGCTGAAGCCGCACATGTTTTGCCCCCGATTGGCGCGCAGGGTTTGAACACGTCGCTGAATGATTTGGCTGCGCTGCTGGAGCTTTGTGAAGCCAACACACACGACATTGGCAACGCCGCGATGCTCGACACATATGCGCGCACACGTCACCGCGATATTACGGCGCGCGCGAAAGCTGTCGACCTGTTCAACCGCGTGGTGCGCGCCGAAGACGGCCTATTGCAATCGGTCAGATTGTTGGGACTGAAAGCCGTGCACGACATCAAACCTGTGCGCATGGGTGTGATGCGAGCGGGACTTGGACCGCTTTAAAGGCCAAATAAACACCCCTGCCCGACGCGCTCGGATGGCCATAGGCCTTGCCCCGCGCGCGGCACTATCTTAGAACGCGCTTAAACCAGATTTATCGGAGCCCGCGTCATGCTTGACACCATTCAATACACAAGCCCAAAGCCCAAAGTGATTGCGGGCATGAAAGACGACTGGGAACTGGTCATCGGCCTTGAAATTCACGCGCAAGTGCAAAGCAACGCAAAGCTTTTCTCTGGCGCGTCCACTGAGTTCGGCAGCGAGCCAAACTCAAACGTAGCCTTCGTTGACAGCGCCATGCCTGGCATGTTGCCTGTGATCAACGAATACTGTGTTGAGCAAGCTGTGCGCACGGGCCTTGGCCTGAAGGCTAAGATCAACCTGTTCTCTGCTTTTGACCGCAAGAACTACTTCTACCCAGATTTGCCGCAAGGCTACCAGATTTCACAGCTATACCATCCGATTGTGGGCAACGGCGAAGTCTTGGTCGACATGGAACCTGGTGTGGCACGCAAAGTGCGAATTGAGCGCATTCACTTGGAACAAGACGCGGGCAAATCCATTCACGACATGGACCCAACGATGTCTTTCGTGGACCTCAACCGCACCGGTGTGGCCTTGATGGAAATCGTGTCCTTCCCTGACATTCGTGGCCCTGAAGAAGCGGCGGCATATGTTTTGAAGCTGCGTCAAATCTTGCGCTACTTGGGCACTTGTGATGGCAACATGCAAAACGGCTCTATGCGTGCGGATGTGAACGTTTCTGTCTGCCGCGTTGGTCAGTACGAAAAATTCGCAGAAACCGGTGATTTCAGCCACTTGGGTACGCGTTGTGAGCTCAAAAACATGAACTCCACCCGTTTCATCCAAATGGCCATCGACGTGGAAGCGCGCCGTCAAATCGCCATCATCGAAGACGGTGGCGAGATCAAGCAGGAAACACGCCTTTATGACGCAGACAAGAACGAAACCCGTTCTATGCGCTCTAAAGAAGAAGCACATGACTACCGCTACTTCCCTGATCCTGATCTGTTGCCTTTGGAAATTGAGCAAGCTTGGGTCGACGACATCAAAGCGTCTTTGCCTGAATTGCCTGACGAGAAAAAAGCACGCTTTGTCAACGAGTTTGGCCTGTCCGAATATGACGCTTCCGTTTTGACAGCGGACACAACAAATGCGGCCTTCTTTGAAAACGTGGCCGCAGGCACTGATGGCAAGTTGGCCGCCAACTGGGTGATCAACGAATTGTTTGGCCGTCTCAAAAAGGACGACAAAGACATTTCAACCAGCCCTGTTTCTGCTGAACAACTCGGTGGTGTGGTCAAGCTGATCAAGTCAGGCGACATCTCTGGCAAGATCGCAAAAGAACTGTTCGAAATCGTCTACACCGAAGGCGGCGACCCTGCGCAGATCGTTGAAGAACGTGGCATGAAGCAGGTCACAGATATGGGCGCCATCGAGGCTGCCGTGGACGAAGTGATCGCAGCCAACCCTGCGCAAGTGGAAAAAGCCAAACAGAACCCCAAACTCGTTGGGTTCTTTGTCGGCCAAGTGATGAAAGCCTCTGGCGGCAAAGCCAACCCCGCGGCGGTGAGCGATTTGGTCAAACAAAAGCTCGGTCTGTAAGACCAAATTCGAAATAAAGAAACGGGGTGGCCAATGGCTGCCCCGTTTTTGTTTGTCGCATGCGAATTTGTTTGGCGTTTCGTAAACGCCACAGTACGGACATCACCAAACGTAATCCTTTTCTTGCGGGATTTGGTCTTTTATGGTCGCGCGCAAGACAGCCATCAATGGAGCTACCTATGTCATCCTACGAGTACCGTGTGATTCCTGCCCCGATCAAGGGCGAGAAAGCCAAGGGCATCAAAACACCCGAAGGCCGTATTGCGCTGGCCATGGAAACCAGTCTGAACGCATTGGGCGCGGACGGTTGGGACTATGTCCGCTCTGATGTGGTGCCCTTGCAGGAGCGCTCTGGCCTGACGTCCAAAAAGATTACGTACCACACCGTGTTTGTGTTCCGCCGCCCCTCGCGCATTGACGTTCCCGCCGAAGATCTTCCTGGCTTTGGCACTTTCGTGCAAGACGATGCAGATGCGATCGCAGCCGAAGAAGAGGCGCAAATCGCACAGCAAGCCGCCCTTGACGCGCAAAGTGACGAAGACGCAGCGGACGCTGATGACGAAGCACCAAAACCCTTGGTCGCACAGCGCCCGTAGCGCCGCTTAGACGTCTAAATCAAGCGCCAGCGCATGAATGCGCGGCACGATATCGCCAAGCGCCTTGTGCACCGCGCGGTGACGCGCCACGCGCGACTGCCCCGCAAAGGCTGCGGAGCGGATCATCACGTTGAAATGGGTCTCGCCATCCCCACCCGGATTGCCAGAATGGCCCGCGTGCGAGGCGGAGTCGTCCACCACCTCGAGCGCCGTCGGCGAAAAGGCGGCGTTCAAACGTGATTTCATCTCATCTGCAATCGACATTTTTGGTCAATCCCTCTTTCATATTTCTCTAATTCGTCTAAAGTCTTTTGCCTGAGTCTAAAAGGTTAAGAGACATGCAAAAAGACGATCCCTTTGGTTTCGATATATCCGCAGCGAAGGACAAAAAGAAACGCCGTGGCGGGCGCCGCGGCATGTCTGGTGCGTTTGAAACGTCTCAAAGACAGTGTGAACACGATGGGTGTTCAGAATCCGGCCAGTACCGTGCGCCGCGTTCCCCCGATCATTTGGATGAATTCAAATGGTTCTGCAAAGAGCATGTTCGGGCCTATAACCTGAAATGGAATTTCTTCGACAATGCGACCCCCGAAGAAATGGACGAACAGCAAAAAGCATCTGAAACAGGCGAACGTCCCACAAAGCCGTTTGGCCGCAAAGTCACCAGCGAAGAACGGGCATGGGCGCGTCTTGGCGTGGATGACCCACATCAGGTGCTGGGTGAAAACGCGACGCAAAATCCAGGGCGTTCAGATCCGGGTGCCTCCACCCGCAAACTGCCGCCGCTTGAGCGTCAAGCGATTGAAATTCTGGAAGTGAAAGACCACTGGACCAAGGCAGAGATCAAAAAGCAGTACCGCAGTTTGATCAAAATCTTGCACCCAGACGTCAACGGTGGCGACAGATCACAAGAAGAGCAACTGCAACAAGTTGTTTGGGCATGGGATCAAGTCAAAGAAAGCCGTTTCTTTAAGTAAACAAGCTGCAGATCGAAAACACGAAAGGCCGCCCCGTATGGAGCGGCCTTTTTACGTTCATATACCTATCGACGATCAGGCGCGTTAGTGTGACGCCCCGCCCTTTTTGCCTGTGACGGCGCGGATGGCAGGGTCGATCACATAGGTGACGATGGGGATCAAAATCAGACCCAAAATCAAGCCCAAGATGCCATCCGCCAAAGCCGTCATCGCCCAGGCCGCGAAGCCAGGTGCTTTGGGCATCGCGTGGCTGGCAATTTCGGCCAAGTGATGGATTTCAACATACGGATGATGCATGCCAAGTTCGTGCATGCCATGAATAATGATCGAGCCACCCACCCAAATCATCGCGGCGGTGCCGATAATCATCAAAGCTTTCATCAAGTATGGCATGAATTTCACCACGCCGCGCCCAAGAGCACGCGTCACGGACAATCGGCCAACACGCGCCAGCCACAGACCAACATCGTCGGCTTTCACAATCAAAGCCACAGCGCCGTAAACCGCGACCGTGATAAAGATACCCGCCAAACCAAGCGCGCCCGCTTTGAACCAGATCGATCCATCAGGGTCGATGCCCGACAGAATGATGGTCATGATTTCAGCAGACAAAATGAAATCGGTTTTCACAGCACCCGCCACTTTGGATTCTTCCAAATGCGTCGGGTCGCCATCGCCGTCGATGTGGCCGTCGGCATAATGCGCATGGGGACGGAACAGGTGATAGACCTTCTCTGCACCCTCAAAGCACAAATAGGCGCCACCAATCATCAACAACGGCATGATCAGCCATGGCGCAAACGTGGACAGCAGCAACGCGGCAGGCAACAAGATGATCAGCTTATTCTTGATCGACCCCCATGCGATTTTGCCAACAATCGGCAACTCACGAGCGGGCTGAAAGCCTTGCAAATATTTCGGCGTCACAGCAGCATCGTCGATCACCGCACCCGCGGCCTTGGAAGAGGCTTTCAAGGCCTGCGTCGCGATATCATCCACATTTGCAGCTGCCACTTTGGCAATTCCCGCAACATCATCCAAAAGTGCCAGTAAACCGCTCATTCATTCGTCCTCATACTAGTGTTGCCACATATGTAGAGGCCCGTGATGCAAGAGGCAAATACTCGTCCCATAAAGCCACAAAAAAGGCGCCCCGTAAGGGACGCCTTTGGAGGGATCAGGAGAAGAGATTTACATTGCAGGCAACAGCACCGCGTCGATCACATGGATCACGCCGTTGGATTGCTTGGCGTCAGCGATGGTCACAGTGGCCACGCCGCCGTTTTCATCCGTGATTTTTACCATGCCGTCCATAACTGAACCTTTGAGCGTACAGCCACCTACAGTCGCGATGTCGAAAGAACCGCCAGCGTCAGCGATCATGCCCACAAGCGCTTCAGACATCACTTCCGCGCCCACAACATGACATGTGAGAATTTTGGTCAGTTGGTCTTTGTTCTCAGGCTTCAAGAGCGTCTCGACCGTGCCTGCTGGCAAGGCTGCAAAGGCATCATTTACTGGGGCAAACACTGTAAATGGACCCTCAGAGGCCAATGTGTCGACCAATCCGGCTGCCGTGACGGCTGCGACAAGCGTTGTGTGATCAGCAGATTCAACTGCGTTTTCGACGATGTTCTTTGTGTCGAGCATTTCAGCGCCGCCCACCATAGTGTGCTTGCCATGGCCGTCAGCAAAGGAAGCGCCAGCGATCAAAGTGGCTGCGACAGAGGATAGGATAAGGGAACGTTTCATGATGTGTCTCCGTTGGGTGTCAAACCCTCGTCCGTCTTGGCGAGGTTAAACAGATTA
Organism: Pacificibacter sp.; assembly: GCF_039769035.1. Classification (NCBI taxonomy): domain Bacteria; kingdom Pseudomonadati; phylum Pseudomonadota; class Alphaproteobacteria; order Rhodobacterales; family Roseobacteraceae; genus Pacificibacter; species Pacificibacter sp. Next base: position 747 of record NZ_JBDMZG010000081.1, on the reverse strand, counting down.
CGGAGCCGCGCGCACCTTGGACCACCCAGTTTCATCACATTGCGGTCACATTGAATTGAGGCGCGCAAGTGATCCAAAGGCCAATACAAACACGTATGTGCGCAAACTTTTACATCTCCATCGATACCGTTTGCCCCCCTTGCACCCTTCGCCTTAAACGGGCAAGAAGGCACTTAAGAGACAACAGCTATTAGAACGGGCCACACCATGGATGCGAACGCAAATCCCACCGAAATGATTTCAGTCCGCGATGTTTTCGGCATCGACACGGACATGACCGTCAAAGGGTTTGGCGAAGCAACAGACCGCGTGCCCGAAATTGACAGCACTTACAAATTTGACCCTGACACCACGATGGCGATTTTGGCGGGATTTTCGCACAACCGCCGCGTGATGATCCAAGGCTACCACGGCACGGGTAAATCCACCCACATCGAACAAGTGGCTGCGCGCCTAAAATGGCCATCCGTGCGTGTGAACCTCGACAGTCATATCTCTCGGATTGATTTGATCGGTAAAGACGCGATCAAACTGCGTGATGGCAAACAAGTCACTGAATTCCACGAAGGCATCCTGCCTTGGGCGCTTCGTAATCCTGTGGCGATTGTGTTTGATGAATACGATGCCGGCCGCGCAGACGTGATGTTTGTGATCCAGCGCGTTTTGGAACATGACGGCAAACTGACGTTGCTCGACCAAAACGAAATCATCACACCGAACCCGAACTTCCGCCTGTTCGCCACTGCG
>NZ_JBDMZG010000080.1:0-2752 GCF_039769035.1 Pacificibacter sp. | reverse complement strand
TGCTTCAGACCATCAAGCGTTTCTTCCCATGCAACCGGCACTGGGTTCAGGTTAAGCGCCTGCATCGCGATACGGCCAAGCTGTGTGCCTGTTACGCGGTTTTTGGTGCCAAACAGCTGCTCAATGCTGGTGACAGTTGGTTTGTCCTGCCATTTCAGGCCCAGTTGGATGCCGCGCAGTTCGGCGTGGCTGAACAAGAACTTTAGGCCGTGACGCTTTTCATATGGGTCACGCAGAAGCTGTTGTGATTTGGGGTGGTACAGGAAGTGATACTGCGACGCACGACCCGGGAACATAAATGCATAGTCCAGAACGTTAAGGTATGGCGCGCCACCTGCTGAGTTCTGCGTAGACGCTGCATAGATGTCTACGATGCCCTGCTGGGTTTTCTCAACGCATGATGTCTGACCACAGATCTGGTTGTCGCCGATGAATTCAACACGAATCTCACCATCGGTACGTGCTTCAAGATCACGCGCGAATTCCAACGCGCCTGCGCGCTCGATCAAAAGGTTGCGCGCATTGAAGCCCGCAGCACCAAATTTCAGCGTGTGTTTCGCCGGTTTTGAGAAGCGCTTTTCATATGTTGATTCCGCCGCACTTGCCAAGTTTGCAAGGCTCATTGCGCCGCCAAACGACCCCGCCGCAAGCAGCGTCGAACTCATCCCGTAGCGACCTGCCACTTTGAACAAATCACGACGTGAAATTTTGCTTAAATTGTCACTGGTACCCATGTTTTCCTCCCATACGGTCCATTATTGAGACTTTTTGTATCAAAAAACCCTAGCGCGGAGTTTTGTTTTTGCATAGTCTTTTTTTCAACCGCTTCTAGGAGGACGCTGCATTGGACGCAGATTTTATCATTGTTGGTGCTGGTTCAGCAGGCTGTGTGCTCGCCAATCGGCTAAGTGAGGACCCAAATAATAAGGTTGTTTTGCTTGAGGCAGGCGGTCGCGATTGGAACCCGTGGATCCACGTTCCGGTCGGCTATTTCAAAACGATGCATAACCCGTCGGTCGATTGGTGCTACCGAACAGAACCCGATCCGGGCCTAAACGGACGTTCAATTGACTGGCCCCGCGGCAAAGTGCTTGGAGGATCATCCTCACTCAACGGTCTTCTCTATGTGCGCGGCCAAGCAGAGGATTACGACCGCTGGCGTCAAATGGGCAACGAAGGGTGGGGCTGGGACGAAGTGCTTCCCCTCTTCAAAAAGTCAGAAGCAAATGAGCGCGGCGCAGATGAATTTCACGGCGATGATGGCGGATTGTCTGTGTCAAACATGCGCATCCAACGACCCATTTGCGATGCATGGGTCGCCGCTGCACAAGCGGCCGGATACAAATTTAACCCAGATTATAATGGTGCCGATCAAGAAGGCGTCAGCTACTTTCAGCTCACAACGCGCAACGGTAGACGATGCAGTTCCGCAGTAGCTTTCTTGAACCCTGCACGTAAGCGGCCAAACCTGCAAATCATTACAAACGCCCAAGTGCAGCGTGTTGTTTTGGACGGCAAAAAAGCGACGGGCGTGACCTACCTTGATAAGTCAGGGCAGGAGCACACCGTGAACGCACGCCGTGATATTGTGCTGTCCTCAGGTGCGATCAACTCACCCCAGCTTTTGATGCTGTCCGGCATTGGTGACACGGATCAGCTTACAGAAAACGGCATCACCCCTTTGCATAAACTCGACGGCGTCGGCAAAGGGCTTCAAGATCACTTACAGGCTCGTTTGGTATTTAAATGTAAAGAGCCAACGCTGAACGACGAGGTGCGTAGCCTCGTAAACCAAGCCAAAATTGCCGCGAAATATGCGCTCTTCCGCTCGGGCCCGATGACGATGGCCGCAAGTTTGGCGACTGGCTTTTTCAAAACGCGCCCCGACGTTGGTACGCCAGATGTGCAGTTCCATGTTCAACCGTGGTCCGCGGACAGCCCCGGCGAAGGGGTGCATCCATTCTCCGCCTTCACAATGTCTGTGTGTCAATTACGGCCTGAATCGCGCGGTGAGATTCGCCTGAATGGGCCCAATCCAATGGATTATCCGAAAATTATTCCCAACTACCTTTCAACAGAAAACGATTGCCGCACGATTGTTGAGGGCGTCAACATTGCCCGCCGCATCGGTAAGCACGCGCCGTTGGACTCAAAAATTTCTGAGGAGTTTCGGCCAACAAAAGACCTCGCCATGGACGATTATGAGGGAACGTTGGATTGGGTCCGAAATCATACCGCATCAATCTATCATCCGACTGGCACCTGTAAAATGGGCCAAGGCACCGATGCAGTTGTGGATAGCAAACTTAGGGTGCACGGCATTGAAGGCCTACGTGTCGCGGATTGCTCGATCATGCCAGAGATCGTTTCCGGTAACACCAACGCGCCCGCGATTATGATCGGGGAAAAATGTGCGCAAATGATGCTACAGGGTTAAGAACGAACGAGGCGTCTGACACGATGTGTAGCGCCTCGCTCAATTACTTTTGAAACGGCTAAATGCGCACCACTGAAACCGAAGGCGCTGCATACACCAGTTCGTTCGTCCCACTGTCATATGACGGCACAAGTACGGTCAGGTCTTTTGACGCATTACGCTCAAGGTGGCTCAAGGCTGCCTCGCGCATGTAGACATCCGCGAACCATACAGAATGATCAGGTCCAGTGTCAGGAAATCCGTTGGCGCCGCCGCTCATATTTGATGAATTTGCACCAATAATTAGTTGCACAGAGGCAGTCCCCGGCGCGAACT
>NZ_JBDMZG010000079.1:0-27640 GCF_039769035.1 Pacificibacter sp. | reverse complement strand
TCCAATAACTGCGCTGCAAAAGCGGTCGGGGCCTCAAGCATCGGATAGTGTCCAGCGCGTCGGATCAGGTCTAGCCGCGCCCCTGGAATGAGCGAAAGTGTCTCGCGCATCAGATCAGGCGGGGTGATCCGATCATCGACGCCGCACAGGCCAAGGCTGGGCAAGCGCAGCCCCGACGTTGGCGTATAGAAATCCGTGCCTGAAATGGCGTGGCAGGTGCCGATATAACCCGCAAGCGACGTGTCTTGCAGCGTGCTTGCCCACGTCTGCGCGGCCTCGCTTGTGCGGCCTGCGCGGGTGAAGCTGCGCTCTTGCAGGGATTTGCCCAAAGCGTCGAAGCCACTGTCGGTGATCTGCTGAATGCGGCGATCCCAGATTTCGGGGCGCCCGAGTTTTGCAGCTGTTCCGCACAAAACCATCGCGCGCAGTTGGTCCAATCGTTTGACAGCCAAGCCCTGCGCGATTAACCCACCCAATCCTGCGCCCACAAAGACGCAATTTTCGATGTGAAGATGATCCAACAGTTGTTCGGCGTCGCGCACCAGTTGGCCCATTTTATAAGGGGCAGGCGGGGCGTCTGAGGCACCATGCCCACGCGCATCATACCGAATGATCCGCAACGATGGCGGCATCTGGGCGCAAACCGCGTCCCAAATGTTCAAATCGGTTCCAAGCGGATGCGCGAATACGACGGCTCGCGCGTCCTGTGGGCCTTCGTCCAAAATGTTAAGTGTTGTATCGCTGACGTCGACGCGCATCGCTGTCCTACTTAGGTTTTTGAATCCTGAATTGGGGCGATACGCGCCTGTGCGATCAGTGAGCTACGGCAATCATACCTGAGATGATCAGAGCTCCGCCCAAAACCATCCGTGGTGTAAATTTTTCCCCCAATATCAATGCAAAAACCAGCACGAGAGCGGTCTCAACACCAACCAGAATGAGGTACAGTTGACTCATTGAGTTATTTTTTAGCAGTGCTATCTCGCCGAAAGCGGCGAGTGCTAACCCCGCGAGGATGAGAGCGGCTCCTCCCCAAGCAAATTGAATACCTGAGACGAGCTTCATCCCCATTGTGGCAAGCGCATAGCTTGAACCGACGAGGATTAGTAATACGGATTGCGGTACTGCATAGGCTAACATAAAGCCCCTTATTGTTGTTGACGATAGCTCCATGATATCACCGCCGTGTGGCGCAGACATCACCAAAATGCACTGCGACCGCAAATATATGTGATCAAGCCAAGGCGCCTATTTTTGTTGAGGCGGGAAAACTTGGCTGGGCTAAGATGCCAAGCGTTCTATAAACTTCGCAATCACCTCAACGGCTTCGGTCTCATCCAGAAAGGGCACATGCCCACGGTCAGGGACTTCTGCGGCAATCATGTCTGGACGCAGTTCTAGCATTTTGGCCCAACACTCTGGCGTCAAAAGGTTCGAATTTGCACCACGCAAAGCGGCCAAAGGCAGGTCCGAAAGCGCATGGAATAAGGGCCATAGGTCTGGCGTCTCACCGGATGCACCTTGGGCTTCAATGGCATCCCTGAGTTTGGGATCATAGCGCAGGTGCAACCTGTCTGGGCCTTCCGACCAAATGCGTTTGGCGTAGGTGCGCCATTGGTCATGCGAGACATTCGCAAACTGCGCACTCATGGCTTTCGGCAGCTTCTCGGCAGCGTCGTCAAACGATGTGAACGCACTAGGGCGACCAAGGTAATCCATGATATGCGCAAGCCCTGCGGGGTTCAGTTCTGGCCCAATATCGTTGAGCAAAACCCCTGTCAGTCGATGCTTGGCCGTGGCCGCCAAAACCATTGCGATCAACCCGCCGCGCGAGGTGCCGATGATGGCGCAACGCTCAAGTCCCAAATGATCCAGAAGCGCCACCGCGTCTGCGGCTTCTTGCGGGATCGTGTAGTTCATTGGATTGGGGTCAAAGTCCGACGCCCCACGCCCGCGACTGTCCAACCGTATGATTTGCGCCTGCGCCGCAAAGATATCCACGATCGGATCGAAATCATCCATGTTGCGGGTCAGCCCAGCCAGACACAAAACAGGCGTGCCTGTGCCATGGATGTCATAGGCCAAAGTGAGACCGTCGGCTGTGGTGAATGTGCTCTTCATATGGCCCGTACATGTTTTGAGTGACAAATCGATGTGTTGTATCTTGTCATGCGCTGGGCTGCGAGGGAAGTTCATAGGCCACTCAGAGCAAGCAAAACTTGGGAAAATCTGTCGCACTAAAATGCAAAACGCCCCGCTTGGCGACAAGCGAGGCGTTCAGGTGAAGCTGGTTTGTTTGCTTACAGGTTTTCGATCTGTGGCATGCCAATCACGTGGAACCCGCCGTCAACGCGGATGATTTCGCCCGTTGTGTAAGCGCCGCCATCGGAGTTCAGGTACACAGCTGTTGCGCCCACGGCTTCCAACGTCGCGTTGGAGCGCAATGGTGCGTTTTCTTCGGTGTGGCGGTAGGTACGACGTGCACCGCCAATGGCTGCACCCGCAAGTGTTTTCATCGGGCCAGGAGAGATCGCATTGACGCGGATTTTCTCGTTGCCAAGATCGTTGGCCAAGTAACGCACAGAGCTTTCGAGTGCCGCTTTGGCCACGCCCATCACATTGTAGTTTGGTGTCACTCGGTTTGAGCCGCCGTATGTGAGTGTGATCAAAGACCCACCGTTTGGCATCAATTCCGCCGCGCGTTTCGCCACGTCGATGAACGAGAAACACGAGATGTGCATCGAGTTCTTGAAGTTCTCGGCCGTGGTGTCACGGATGCGGCCTGTCAGTTCGTTTTTGTCTGAGTAGGCAATCGCGTGCACGACAAAATCAAGTGTGCCCCATTTTTCTTTGAGCGCCGCAAAGGCTTCGTCCATTTGGGCAGGGTTGGTCACATCAACATCAACCATAGTGTCGGACCCAACGCGTTCCGCCAAAGGTGCCAAGCGTTTGCCAAAGGCTTCGCCTTGGTAAGTGAATGCCAATTCCGCGCCCTCAGCCGCACAAGCATTCGCGATGCCCCAAGCGATAGAACGTTCGTTTGCGACGCCCATGATGAGCCCGCGCTTGCCTTTGAGAAGATCTGCCATGGTTAAATACCCCTGTTGGTTTGCGGGTGTTTGACCGTTTTGGAACGTGGCGTCAAGTTTTCCTAGGTTTTGACGTCCATAAAGCAAGGTGTTGCTTACGCCATGGCGTTTCATTGCACCTTTGGGGCCGCACAGCGCGGGGAAAGCCGATATTCTTTTCACCGTTATCGCGAAATATTCTCGTCCTAACGTTTGTGCAGGCTGAAACGCATCGTCGTTTGACCGACCTTTTGGGCGCTGCTGCCACAAAATGCGCTGTGCGATCTGTTCTCTCGTGGAGGCATATCGCGCCAAACGTGCAAGTGATGTCGCAGGGCACAAAAACGGCCGCGCAGAGGACTGCGCGGCCGTTTATTTTCGTCATACCGACTGATTAGTCGCGGTATTTTGACATCAACATAGAGCCGTTGGTGCCGCCAAAGCCGAATGAGTTGGTCATCACGGTATCAAGGCCAGCATTGTCGACGCGCGTTGTGGCGATCTCATTCGCATTGATCGCAGGATCAAGCGTTTCCACGTTGATGGACGGCGCGATGAAGTCGTCTTGCAACATAAGCAAACAGTAGACGGCCTCTTGCGCGCCTGTTGCGCCTTGTGAGTGACCCGTCATGGATTTGGTTGAAGAAATCAGCGGCGTTGTGCCTTCGCCAAAGACGCGGCGTACGGCTTCAACTTCGCCGACATCGCCAACAGGCGTGGATGTGCCGTGCGCGTTGATGTAGCCAACTTTGCGATCTGCGCCGAGTGTGGACAGGGCCACACGCATCGCGCGTTCGCCGCCTTCACCTGAGGGGGCGACCATGTCTGCGCCGTCTGATGTAGCGCCGTAACCTGTGACTTCGGCATAGATTTTCGCGCCGCGCGCTTTGGCGTGCTCAAGCTCTTCCAAAACCAAGATCGCACCACCGCCACCGATAACAAAACCGTCGCGGTTGGCGTCAAAGGCGCGGGAGGCGCGTGTTGGCGTGTCGTTGTATTTCGAAGACATCGCGCCCATGGCGTCAAACAGACAAGACAGGGACCAATCCAGTTCCTCGCCGCCGCCTGCAAACATCACGTCTTGCTTGCCCATCATGATCTGCTCTGACGCGGATCCGATGCAGTGCAAAGATGTGGAACAGGCTGAGGTGATGGAATAGTTGATGCCTTTGATCTGGAACGCCGTCGCGAGGTTCGCAGAAACGGTAGACCCCATGCATTTCGGCACAGCGAACGGACCAACACGCTTGGTTGCCATCGTTTTCAACACAGTCTGGTGCGCGGTCAACATCGCAGAAGTGGACGGGCCACCAGAGCCTGCGATCAAACCCGTGCGCACGTTGATGACGTCGCTTTCTTCCAAGCCAGAATCCGCAATCGCTTGGGACATGGCGATAGAGGCATACGCCGCACCCGGTCCCATAAAGCGCAAGGCACGTTTTTCAACGTGGTCTTTGATGTCGAGCTTAACATTGCCCGCGATCTGACTGCGAAAGCCGTATTCTTTCATATCCTCGTTGGCAGTGATGCCAGAGGTGCCTGATTTGAGTGAGGCAAGAACTTCTTCGGCATTGTTGCCGATTGAGGAGACAACCCCAAGACCTGTAATAACGACGCGGCGCATAGCGTGCTCCTTTTATATGTTTGGTCTTTTGTAAGGCAGCTTGGGTCAGGGGTGCAAGCGGTTAGGGCACGGGGCGCGATGTGGATATGATGGACAGCAGTAAATCGTTGCGTTGTGCTCAAATCAACTTTTGCAGTTGAGCTTTTATCGCTAGCATAATCATATGATAAAGAGCTTCTTCAGCACGCTATTTGGTTCGCCGCCGCGAACAACTTTCTTGTTTCAACCTCGTTGGAAGGAAGAGTTGGTCGTGACGTGCTCTGGAGGCACGTTCGCTCTTGAGTTATCAATGGGTGTATATTCTGCATATCTTCCAACTCAAAAGGTATGGGAGACGCAGGCTCCAGAGTGGGCGAGAGACCTTTGGCCGTTGTTGAAGCATGAACTTGAGGACTGGTGCGTGAACAACAATGCTGAACTTCATGTTGATGAGAGCGCAGCAGTTTTGATCGTGGATGATCAATAGGAGCTAAGTTCGCCCTGCAGCCACCTCCCAAACAAAAACGGCGACATTTTCATGCCGCCGTTCGATCCGTTTCCATTCAATAATGGCTGTGCGCCCCGCACTAGCTTTCAGACAAAGCCACTTTCATGTCTTTCACTTCATAGGCCACTTCGCCGTCGATTTTAACGATGCCGTCGGCCACACCCATGGTCAGGCGGCGGGTTTGGATGGCTTTGGTGAAGTCGATTTCGTAAGTCAAAAGCTTGGCTTCTGGACGTACCATGGCTTTGAGTTTGATCTCGCCCACGCCCAATGCGTAACCGCGACCTGTCCAGCCGCGCCAGCCCAAGTTAAAGCCAGTGAGCTGCCACAGACCATCAAGGCCCAAACAGCCCGGCATGATTGGGTTGCCAGGGAAGTGGCATTCAAAGAACCACAGGTCAGGTGTGATGTCGAATTCCGCCAGCACGTGACCTTTGCCATGCGCGCCACCATCGCTTGAGATGTCAGTGATGCGGTCCATCATCAACATGGGCGGAGCCGGCAATTGCGCGTTGCCTGGGCCGAACAGCTCGCCACGCGCACATTTCAAGAGGTCTTCTTTATCAAAGCTAGTTGGAAAATCGGCCATGGATGCGATTGCCTTTTGTTAGGGTCTTTTCAAGTTTGAACGGTCTTTATCACTGTGAAAGCAACTGGCGCAAGTGTACAGGGCAAGCGTGTGCGCGGGGCGAAAAACTGGAATTTGTTTGAAATGCAGCGCGCCAAGGCGTAAGACAGTTTAGTTCCTTTCGTTAAATGAGCCATCGATGACCCAGATGCTAACCTCAGACAAGATCACTGACGCCGAGCGTACGCGCCGCGGCGAAACTTGGCTTGCGAGTGCAGATTTGCGCCCGACACGTCAACGTGTGGCTTTGGCGGCGCAGCTTGTGGGCGATGGGCAAGATCGACATGTGACGGCGGAAAGCTTGTTTGCGTCTGTGTGTGCGTCTGAAGAAAAAGTATCCTTGGCGACGGTTTACAACACACTGCGCGCATTTTGCGATGCGGGGTTGATGCAAGAGGTGACGGTGGATGGCACGCGGTCTTACTTTGACACCAACATGAATGAGCACCCGCATTTTTATTGGGAAGACAGCGGCAACTTGACCGATGCCCCTGCAGATCAGCTCAAAATCGTTGGTCTTCCAGATGCGCCAGAGGGGACAGAGATTGCTTCTGTTGATGTGGTGATCCGGCTGCGCAAGACCTAAGGGCCTTTAGTCTGTTTTTGGCATAAACGCCGCCAAACCACGCAGCCAAGCTTTGATCTTGGCCTCAATGCCATCGTCTTCGAAACTTTCCAACGCCCGTGGTGTCCATTGGTCTGTCGTGATGTGGTTCAGCCATTGCCTGCGTTCTTGTTCTTGCAGTGTCGGCAGGGGGAGTGCGGCGGCGGTGTGAAGCAACTGCAAAACAGATTGCACGCTGCGCATTTGGCGAAACGCATCCATCATTGGGGCGGTCATTTTCGGGTCGTCGCGCCACGTTGTGTCAAACAGCGCCGTCACCTTTTGCCCAGCACCTAAGCATTCATAGGCGACGCAGCCGGAATATCCCTTTTGTGTCAGATCTTTATGGATCGAGCACCCAAAGCCCGAAAGCTTGGCGCAGGGTGCGCCTGCGGGCTTGGAATGCGCAAAGCTTTCGCCCGCATCAAAGTGCAATGACAGGCAGCACAGGGCCGCGCAGTTGGCGCAATCTGATTGGAAATCGTCTTGTAAGGTCATGGCAAATACTTGTCAGGCGCCCAAGTTGAGCGCAAGGAAAAAGGCGGCGCTTAAACAGCACCGCCTTTGAAATATCGTGTGCGCATTGGCGTAAAGCCACTGCTGCGTTGATCTTGCCTTAGGCGATTTCAACCAGTTCGATGTCGAATGTCAGGTCTTTGCCAGCCAACATGTGGTTCGCGTCCAAAGTCACAGTTTCTTCGCCGATGGCGACAACGGACACAGGGATCACTTGGCCTTGAGGGGATTGCATTTGCAACTGCATACCAACTTCGAGTGGGATCTCAGCAGGGATCATTTCGCGTGGCACGTCTTGCTGCGCGTCGTCTTGACGTGGGCCGTAAGCTTCTTCGGCAACCGCGACGATGGTTTTCTTTTCACCAACAGTCATGCCGATCATTTCTTTGTCCATGCCGACAATCACTTGGCCTGCGCCAACAGTGAATTCCAACGGGTCACGGCCCTCGGAGCTGTCAAAGACAGTGCCGTCTGCCAATGTGCCTTTGTAGTGGATGCGAACTTTATCGCCGGATTTTACGTCTGACATGATGTCTCTTTCTTTGGGCTGTGTTGGAACGCGTCAAGGCCCGCAACATTTAAAACTGGCGGGCAAAATAGGGAACTGGCGCGAGATGTAAAGCGAAGCTTGGCTAGATTAGAACCACTGGCCTGGTTCCATCAGGCCGAGATCCAACAATTGCTGAGACTGCCATTCGAACTTGACCGAGTTGTGCCAACGAAATGTGTCGATTTCAAAGGTCGATCCGGCGTTTGATTTGAGCGCTTTGGCTGTGCGAAAACTACCGATCGCAGCGGTCAAATTGTGGTGCCATTGGCAGGCGTAGGTATTATATTCTTCGATGTTGAACGTATGACTTTCGCGCAATTCCAAACCTTTTTGCGATTTGAAAATGGCGATGCGATCAATGCGGCGTCGCGCCCATGGCATGCGTTCTTCGAATCGCCACCGCAGACCGCCAAAGAAATCAAGCTGGCGGTCTTTATGTTCTTTGCCGTCCCAGCGCGCCAGCGCGTAATATCCAGTTTTGTCCATATAGGCGTCTTCAAGCGAGACGCAGTTCGGCGTCGCATCGGCATCGCCTGCATAGAGATCGACCACATAAGTCAGCATTGCTGAGCGCCGTTCTTCGGTGTGAAAGGTCAACATATCGCCGATGCTGCGGGTCTCGCAAAACGGGAACATCAGATACTCAGCGTTGTAGCAGTAATACATCCATGTGTTCGGAGCGGCTTCAATCAAGCGATTGATGGCTTGGGTCAGCATTTGAGGTGCGCGTGTGTCATACGTCACAACGCTGATTTGCTGTTCCAGATCGTCTGACAGTTCAATTGTTTTGGGTCCAAATAAGACGACCGACTTAAACCCAAGCTTCAAATGGTGCCGCACAGTCGAGTCAATCTCGACGTTGTCTTCTGCAAAAATGAATGCCACTGGGCCCTTGGCCAACGCGTCTTTGCCGTTTTTTAAAAAAGTTTCAAAATAGTCAAAGCGCATGTCATCTCCTAGACGCCGAAAATCAGCGGTGTCTTGTGTCGTAAAAAAGCCATGAACACCATAGGATTGCAAGTGTTGTGGTCGCAAACGCAATACGAAAGCGAAGCTATTTCCTTAAGGGCTGCGCAGTTGGCCGTTTGACGGGGCGTCTGGGGGCGAGGGCAGTGGATTGCATGCCGTTCAAGTTTTGTGTAGCTAGGCGCTTCAAATAGACCCTCCTAAACGCACGGATTGATGGCATGTCTGACTTACCGGCTGACACTAAAGCTGACCTGAAGAAGTTGTTTGTGAAAACTTACGGCTGTCAGATGAATGTTTACGACTCCGAGCGGATGGTCGAGGCGCTGGGCGGCTCTGGCTATACGGAAGTGAGCAGTCCCGAAGAAGCAGACATGATTTTGCTCAACACCTGCCACATTCGCGAAAAAGCGGCTGAGAAAGTCTATTCAGATTTGGGGCGCTACAAAGACATCAAGCTGGCAAACCCTGATTTGAAAGTCGGCGTTGCAGGCTGTGTTGCGCAGGCCGAGGGTGAAGAAATCATCCGCCGCCAGCCGATGGTTGATCTTGTTGTTGGCTCGCAAGCCTATCACCGTTTGCCCGAACTTGAGGCCAAAGTCGGTAACGGCGTCACGGCTGTTGATACAGATTTCCCTGAAGTCGACAAATTCACGGCCATGCCAAATCGTCCGAAAGCACGCCGAGCGCCTGCTGCGTTTTTGACCGTGCAAGAAGGCTGTGACAAATTTTGTGCCTTTTGTGTTGTGCCTTATACACGCGGCGCAGAAGTGTCGCGCCCTGTCGACCGTGTGCTCCGCGAAGCGCAAGACTTGGTGGAGCGCGGCGTGCGTGAAATTACGCTTTTGGGTCAAAACGTTAACGCTTACCACGGTCAAGTTGCAGGCGGGTCAAAAGACACCTATGGCTTGGCAAAATTGATCCGTAAATTGGCTGAGGTCGACGGGTTGGAGCGCATTCGTTTCACCACATCGCACCCCAATGACATGGAAGACGACCTGATCGCGGCGCACGGCGATTGCGACAAGTTGATGCCGTATTTGCACCTGCCTGTGCAATCTGGGTCAAACAAAATCCTCAAGGCGATGAACCGCAAGCACACCGCCGAAGAATACATCCGCTTGATGGAACGCTTCCGTGAAGCGCGCCCAGACATGGCGCTGTCAGGTGATTTTATTGTCGGCTTCCCAGGTGAAACCGAACAAGATTTCGAAGACACAATGGCATTGGTGCGCGAAGTGAAATACGCCTCAGCGTACTCGTTTAAGTACTCGCCACGCCCTGGTACGCCGGCCGCAGAAAAAGACGATAAGATGGTCGATCATGAGGTCGCTATGGAGCGTTTGCACCGCTTGCAGGCGCTGATTTCGGAGCAGCAATATGCGTTCCAAGACAGTATGGTTGGTCGTGATGTGTCGGTTTTGTTCGAAAAGAAAGGCCGCCTCGACGGTCAGATGATCGGCAAATCCGAGTATCTGCACGCCGTGCACGCGACTGTTGAAGGTGTCGATATCGGCGATATTCGCACCGTGAGAATCATCCAAAGCAAAACCAATTCGCTTGAAGGCGTTGTGGTCGACTAATCATTTTTTGCGACTGCGTGGATTTTTCGGGCGGTTTTTTGCGCACGAACAGACAAGGCGCAGTTTTTGCGGCTTGTGGTTAAGAAAGCGTCATTTTTGCGCTGCCGTGTGAATATTTTGTATCATGGCTTGCGCAAACCACAATCCCTTGGCACCATCGACATATAGACCATAAGAGTCGGAGATACATTTTTGGCCACCAGCGTGCTGACACCCCCGCTTACGCAAGACAACGGTTTTGAAACCCTGCTTGAGTTCGATGACAACAGATCATTGATCGATTTGTGTGGAGAATATGATCGCAACTTGGCACAGATCGAAACGAACCTTTCTGTGCAAATCGTGCGACGTGGGAATATCTTGGCAGTCATGGGAGAGGCGGATGCGCGCGAACTGGCCTGTTCGACCTTGACGGAATTGTATCTCAAGCTGGATGCAGGGCGCGATATCGACGAAGGCGAAATTGCAGGCACCATTCGCATGGGCAAAAGCAACCAAGCCGACGCTGATACATCAGACATCCAACGTGGAAGCGGGGCTTTTCCTGCTGACCAGATGGAAATGTTCAAGGGCACTGGCTCCGAGATCAAAACCCGCAAAAAGACTATTGAGCCGCGCACCGAAGCGCAAAAGGCCTATGTCGAAAGCCTGTTTAAAAACGAGCTGGCGTTTGGCATTGGACCTGCGGGTACAGGGAAAACCTATCTTGCTGTGGCTGTCGGGGTGAACATGTTCATCAATGGCCATGTCGACAAAATCATTCTGTCACGTCCAGCTGTGGAAGCGGGCGAGCGTTTGGGCTTTTTGCCCGGCGATATGGGGGAGAAAGTCGACCCCTACATGCAGCCGCTTTATGATGCTTTGAACGACTTTTTGCCTGCGAAGCTTGTGGAAAAACTCAAAGCTGAAAAGACGATTGAGATCGCGCCACTTGCCTTTATGCGCGGACGGACTTTGACGCGTGCCTTTGTGGTGTTGGATGAGGCGCAGAACGCCACAACCATGCAGATGAAGATGTTTCTCACCCGTTTGGGCGAAGGCTCACGTATGGTGATCACGGGCGATCGCACCCAAATCGATTTGCCGCGCGGCATGGCATCTGGTTTGCGCGACGCTGAGCGCATTTTGGCCAATGTCAAAAAGGTTGAATTCAATTACTTCACCTCAAAAGATGTGGTGCGTCACCCTCTTGTGGCTGCAATCATTGAAGCTTATGAGGCTGACGAAGCCAAATAGGCGGGGCAGGTGCCTCGCTTGGGGCCTTGCTTGGACTTAGGGCCAAGTTTGGGTTTGAGTGTAGGATTGTTCGCACATGCAGATCGATATTGATATCGCGGATCCGCGCTGGGCTGCCCTTGGGTTGCCCGAGATCTCTGCGCAGGCTTTGGGTGCGATTTGTGCGCGCCTTGGGATTGATGCTGATGAATGCGAAGTGTCGGTTTTGGGCTGCGATGATGCGCGCATCAAAGAGCTGAACGCAGATTTTCGCGAAAAGGACAAAGCCACCAACGTATTGTCTTGGCCTGCCGAAGAACGCGGCGCTGATGAAGGCTGTGTGCCTGATCTGCCCGAACCGGATGTCTTTGGCACCATTGAGTTGGGTGATATTGCCATTTCCTTTGACACCTGCGCGGCCGAGGCTTTGGCGGCAAAAAAGCCAATTGAGCATCATGTGACCCATTTAATGGTGCACGGATTGTTACATTTGCTCGGATATGATCACATTTATGATGCAGATGCCGCACTGATGGAACAACTTGAAACAGAACTACTTGAAACTATGGGTATCCCTGACCCATATTAGGGGTCTAAGCCGCGTTATGGCTATAAATTTTGGAAAGGACGCATGGGCGACACCGAGCCTGGGTCTTCTACGGCAGCGCAAAGCGCGCTCCCAGACCCCAAGAGACACTCAGAAATGAGCGTCTCCCCGACGCAGAACACGCCAACAGTGAATGGCACAGCTTCAATGGTTTCAAAGCCAAGCTGGTTCGCACGCGTATTGTCAGTATTTTCATCTCCGTCACCACAAGACGCCCCCACCAACGATGACCAGCAGGTGCGGGTCAAATCTTCTGTGGAACGTCTGGGTATGATGAACCTGCGTTCTAAGCGGGTTGATGATGTTGCTGTTCCGAAAGCCGATATCACCGCGGTACCATCTGACATCAAAAAGGATGATTTGGTAAACGTGTTTCGTGAAAGCGGCAACACGCGGTTGCCCGTCTATCAGGGCACGCTGGACACGCCTATCGGGCTTGTGCACCTCAAAGATTTCGCACTCAATCACGGGTTCAATGGCAAAGGCGAACGCTTCAATTTGTCAAAGATGTTGCGCCCGTTGATTTATGCGCCGCCCTCAATGCCCATCGGTGTGTTGCTGACCAAGATGCAAAGCGACCGTATGCACATGGCTTTGGTGATCGATGAATATGGTGGCGTGGACGGTTTGGTCACGCTTGAAGACTTGGTTGAACAAGTGATCGGCGAGATCGAAGACGAACATGACGTCGAAGAAGATGTGTTTTGGAGCCAGCAAAGCGACGGCATTTATGTCGCCTTGTCCAAAACGCCGATGACCGAATTCGAAGACGAAATTGGCATGCGTTTGACGCCCGAAGATGCCGAGGAAGAACTCGATACTTTGGGTGGTTTGGTGTTTTTGCTCGCGGGCCGTGTGCCTGTGCGCGGCGAAGTGATCCCTCACAGTTCCGGCGCGGAATTTGAGATCATCGATGCCGATCCGCGTCGTATCAAACGTATTCGTGTGCGTCTGCCCAATGCCGCTAAAACCCCCAAACCCACAACCTTGCCGATGACTTCGGTGACCGCAGACGTGGCGCGGGCATAATTATGCGCCGCGTTTTGCCATTTATACGCGGGCGTTATGCGCTCGCGTTTGTGGCAGGACTTTTCATTGGCGCGGGCCAAGCGCCGCTGCAACTTTGGCCACTTGCGCTGTGCGGGATGGCCATTGTCTTTGTGCTTTGGGATCGTGCAGGAACATCGCGACAAGCCGCTGCCGTTGGGTGGTGGACGGGCTTTGGTACGTTTTTGTGCGCCATGTCTTGGCTGGTAGAGCCGTTCTTGGTTGAGCCAAGCCGCACCGCATGGATGATCCCGTTTGCCTTGATTGGCATGACGGGCGGGTTGGCCTTGTTTTGGAGCCTGAGTTTTCACCTTTCCAAGCGATTCAGCACGGGGCTGATGGGCCTCGTGGTGCTTTGGGCTTTGGCGGAACTGGCGCGCGGCTATGTGTTTACCGGATTTCCTTGGGCCTTGCCTGCCTATATCTGGCTCGACACGCCCGTGGCGCAACTCGCAGCTTATGTTGGCCCCTATGGCCTGACGGCTTTGACCTTTGCTTTGGCAGCGCTGTGTGCACAGGCTTATGAGCGACGCAGTGTTGGGTTTATTGTTCTGCCTGTTGTGGCCAGCGTGGCCCTGTTCGGGCTTGGTGCCGTGCGTTTGGCACAGCCTTTGCCCGAAGCGACAGAACACAGCCTGCGCATCGTGCAGCCCAATGCGCCACAGCACCTCAAATGGGATCCGGCTTACATTCCGCTGTTTTTTGAACGCGCGTTGGACTTGTCGGACCCGACAGGTGCAGATCTGGTCATCTGGCCGGAAACATCTGTTGCTGCACCGCTTTATGCCGCCACGCCGTACCTTGATCAAATTTCCGCCCGTGTTGGCGCCGCGACGGCCGTTGTTGGATTGCCCCGCGTTGATCAAGAACGGGCTTACAATTCGGCCGTCATTATTGGCGCAGGGGGCGATGTGAACGCTGTCTATGACAAACGCCATTTGGTGCCCTTTGGTGAATACATCCCGTTCCCGAAACTCTTGAGTGCCCTCGGGTTGCGCGTGTTTACGGCGCAAGCGGGGTATGGGTTTACAGCGGGCACATCAGAAGCGCTTTTCGATTTCGGCGCATTGGGCAAAGCCTTGCCGCTGATCTGCTACGAGGCAATTTTCCCGCGTGATACCCGCAGTGCCGAGCGCCCTGATTGGCTGTTGCAAATGACCAATGACGCTTGGTTCGGCACTCTGACGGGACCGCAACAAAGCCTTGCGCAGGCGCGGTTCCGCGCGATTGAGCTTGGCTTGCCAATGGTGCGCGCCGCCAATACCGGTATTTCTGCCATCACCGACGCACGCGGTGAAATTATCGCCTCCATCCCTTTGGGCGAAGCGGGTGCGGTGACTGCAAATTTACCTGGTGCATTGCCTGCGACGCTCTACGCGCGGCTTGGTGAACGGGCTGTTATGATTCTGTTAACCATTATTGCGCTAGGTGCATGGCTGTTGCCCCTTTTTCACAGAAACCGAAAAACAGTTTGACCCCACCAGACCCCCGCTATATCGCATTTGACCTATCGGCCCACCACAACGGCTTCCTGACGTGATGGGCGACACAAAAACTGGAGCACGACCCATGTCACGTAAGAATTACATTTTCACTTCTGAATCCGTATCCGAAGGCCACCCAGACAAAGTCTGTGATCGTATTTCCGATGCCGTCCTTGACGCTTTTTTGAGTGAAGAACCCGAAGCCCGCGTTGCCGCTGAAACATTTGCCACAACCGACCGTGTTGTGATTGGCGGCGAAGTTGGTTTAAGCGACCAATCAAAACTCACCGAATACATGGGCAAGATCGATGGCATCGTGCGCGATTGCGTGCGCGACATCGGCTATGAGCAAGACAAGTTCCATTGGGAAACGCTTAAGGTCTCAAACTACCTGCACGAACAATCCGCGCATATCGCCCAAGGCGTTGATGCGGCGGGCGACAAAGACGAAGGTGCTGGCGACCAAGGCATCATGTTTGGCTATGCCACGGATGAAACCGAAGCGTTGATGCCTGCACCAATCCAATATGCCCACGCCATTTTGCGCCGTCTCGCCGAAGTGCGCAAAGACGGCACAGAGCCACGCCTTGGCCCAGATGCGAAATCGCAATTGTCTGTTCAGTACCGTGACGGCAAACCTGTCGGCATCTCGTCTTTGGTTCTGTCCACGCAGCACCTTGATGAAAGCATGACCTCTGCCGATGTGCGCGATTTGATCACGCCATACATCTTGGAAGTCCTGCCCGAGGGCTGGATCACGCCGGAAACCATCTGGCACGTGAACCCAACAGGTAAATTCGTCATCGGTGGACCTGATGGTGATGCGGGCCTCACAGGTCGCAAGATCATCGTTGATACATACGGCGGTGCAGCCCCTCATGGTGGTGGCGCGTTTTCTGGTAAAGATCCGACCAAAGTGGACCGCTCAGCGGCATATGCCGCGCGTTACTTGGCGAAAAACGTTGTCGCAGCTGGTTTGGCAAAACGCTGCACCATTCAATTGTCTTACGCGATTGGCGTTTCTGCGCCTTTGTCGATCTATGCTGATTTGCATGGCACAGGCGAAACCGATCCTGCATTGATTGAAGCGGCGATCCCAAAGGTCATGGACCTGACACCACGTGGCATCCGCACGCATCTTGATCTGAACAAGCCCATCTATGCGCGCACAGCAGCCTACGGTCACTTTGGCCGCGCACCAGAAGCGGATGGCGGCTTCTCTTGGGAGCGCACAGATTTGGCTGAGGCTTTGGTCAAAGCGATCTGATCTGAGCATCACTCACGAATTTCAAAGGGCGGGGGCAACCTCGCCCTTTTGCTTTGCGCAGGCGCAGGCTAAACCCGCGACATTGAAAGAGGTGATCCATGGTTCAAACAGACACAAGCAAACTCACGCAACTCGGCGGCGCAACCGAATTGCCCAATTCGCCAGAAGAGGCGCAGCTTGAGCGCGTGCCACACACGCATGACGGCGACCGCTACGTGGTGCGTTTCACCGCGCCTGAGTTTACCTCGCTATGTCCGATGACAGGCCAGCCTGATTTTGGTCACTTGATGATCGACTACGTGCCGCGCAAATGGCTGGTGGAAAGCAAATCACTCAAACTGTTCCTTGGCTCATTTCGCAACCACGGCGCGTTTCATGAGGATTGTTCTGTCTATATCGGCAAACGCATCACTGAACTTTTGGACCCAGAATGGTTGCGGATCGGCGCCTATTGGTATCCGCGTGGCGGCATTCCGATTGATGTGTTTTGGGCCTCTGGGCCTGAGCCCAAAGACCTGTGGATCCCCGAACAAGGTGTGCCACCGTACCGCGGACGCGGATAGCCCTTAAACGGGATGACTAAAAATGGGCGGGGCTTTCCCGCCCATTTCGTTATCCAATCAAAGTGATGTCACAGGTGCCACTGTCGCGGCGCAAGGCGTGGGTCTCTTGCAGCTCAGGGTCGTTGATCCACCCAAGGGCTGCGTCTTTGTCCGGAAATGACAGCAACACCACACGACCGGGCAAGGGGCTGTCCCCTTCGATGCGTGTTGGTTCTGCGCTCATCGCTTCAGGTTTTGCATTGTATTTTGCCAACGCGGCCCCCGCTTTTTGTGCATAGGCTTTGAACGCTTCTGGGTCTGTTACGGTCAACTGTACAACGGCGTAAATCATGGTCTGTCCTTTTTTGCTAAAATGTTGACTTGGTTTACGTCACGAAGAACCATGTGAAAACGCGTGTATTTGCATTCAATATATGCAAAAAAGCTTGTTATGGCAGAGATAACAAAACCCCATTGGGACGATTTAGAAACGGTATTGGCATTGGTCCAACACGGATCATTGGCGGCGGCGGCCGCAGCTCTTGGGGTGAATTACACCACTGTGGCGCGGCGTGTGACGCGGCTTGAGCTGGCGCTTGGGCAAATTCTTTTCGATCGCTTCAAAGATGGGTATCGCCCGACAGAGGCTGGGCGGCTGGTTTCGGCGCATGCGGCACAGATGCAGCAAAGCGAGGACGCAATGCTGCTAGACTTTAAAGGGCAAGATAGCCGGCTGACAGGCCCCTTGGTCGTGACCGCGCCGCAACTTTGGGTGGCCTATGTGCTGCCCGAAGCCATCGCGAATTTCACCAACGATTATCCAGACGTCGATCTGCAGATCCGCGCCACCAACGACATTCTGGATCTGTCGCGCGGAGAAGCTGATCTGGCGTTGCGCAGTGGGCGTAATTTGGAGGACAGCCTCACAGGGTTGCGCCTGTCTGGGCAAGACACAGCCTCGTTTGCCAGTCCCAAATGGGCCGAACAGATTGCACATGAACCAGACAAGCCGATCGATTGGATCATCTATGCGGCTTACCAGTCCTTGCCCAAGGACGTGACTGAGCGCTACCCCTCATCGCGGATTCGGTATCGGTTCGATGATATGATTGCGATGGCTGGGGCCGCTGCCTCTGGCTTGGGGGTTGTGCGCATGCCTATGGTGTTGGGGCGGCGTATGGCGGGGCTCGTACAGGTGCCACTTTTACAGCCCAAACCCTATGCGGATATTTGGATTGTCTCACATAAAGCGGTTTGGCATGGCGCCAAGCCCACAGCTTTTCGTGAGGCCGTAAAACGGGTCATCAAGAAAGACAGGGCCCTGTTTACACATAAATAGACACCTGTGTTTGTGCGCGGACAAAGCCATGGCTTGCTGAGCCGCCTGTCCCCTGATAAATCGCTGCCCATGACCGATAAGAACACACCCAAAAAGACGCCCCCCGGCGCGCACCAATCCGGTGCGCCTTGGCGCAATTTCTATGGCCGCATCCATGGCAAAACGCTGAACCAAGCGCAAAAAGACTACCTCGTTGAGGATCTTGAAGCCTTGTCTCCGGGCGCTGTCGGTTGGGATGTAAACCCTGACCGCACGCCGATTGATATGGCGACCAAGTTCAAAGGCAAACCTGTTTGGCTTGAGGTCGGCTTTGGCGGTGGTGAGCATCTGGTTCACATGGGTGAGACCTATCCTGA
Organism: Pacificibacter sp.; assembly: GCF_039769035.1. Classification (NCBI taxonomy): domain Bacteria; kingdom Pseudomonadati; phylum Pseudomonadota; class Alphaproteobacteria; order Rhodobacterales; family Roseobacteraceae; genus Pacificibacter; species Pacificibacter sp. Next base: position 9,757 of record NZ_JBDMZG010000079.1, on the reverse strand, counting down.
AGTGGAAATCATCGGGTGTGAGCCGTTCATGAACGGTGTGGCGATGCTTTTGGGCAAAATCCGCAAGCTTGGCACGCAGAACGTTTGGGTGCATCCCGGTGATGTGCGTGACCTGTTTGACGTGGTGCCTGATGAAAGCTTGGACAAAGCGTTCTTGAACTACCCTGATCCATGGCCCAAATCGCGCCATCATCGTCGCCGCTTTGTCACGCAAGAACACCTAGAGCCATTGTTCAAAGCGATGAAGCCAGGCACAGAGTTCCGCGTTGCCACGGACATCCCTGATTATGTGCGCCAAACCATGGAAGAAGTGCCCAAGGCGGGATTCGTCTTTGAAGGCGATCCAAATGACTTGAGCGCGCCGTGGTCGGACTGGATTTCGACCCGCTATGAACAAAAGGCGCTGCGCGAAGGCCGCACGCCACATTATATGACATTCCGTCGCCCGTAAGGATCTGATCTACGGGATTGTTCCGTGGACCCTAGATTTTGTTTGCGCTATCAATTTGAGAAATGATGTATCGGTGCCCCGCGCCGAATAAGGAGAGACCAATGTCCGGCCACGGCACCCCAATCCCGATGATGACCCGTAAATCTGGCCCGCTGAGCGGCACTGCGTCTATTCCGGGGGATAAGTCGATTTCGCACCGTGCTTTGATTTTCGGCGCGATGGCTGTGGGTGAAACCAAAATCACCGGTCTTTTGGAAGGCCAAGACGTTTTGGACACAGCCAAAGCCATGCGCGCGCTGGGCGCTGAGGTTACGCAACACGGTGCTGGCGAATGGTCAGTGCATGGTGTTGGTGTTGGCGGGTTTTCGGAACCTGACAATGTGATCGATTGCGGCAACTCCGGCACGGGTGTGCGCTTGATCATGGGCTGTGTGGCCACGTCCGATTTTGCGGTGACCTTCACGGGCGATGCCTCTTTGAACAAACGCCCTATGGGCCGCGTGACCGATCCTTTGGCTTTGTTTGGCACCACATCTGTCGGCCGTTCTGGTGGGCGTTTGCCATTGACGCTTGTGGGCACGTCGGATGCGACACCTGTGGAATATGTGACACCCGTGCCATCCGCGCAGGTGAAATCGGCGGTGCTTTTGGCGGGGCTGAATGCGCCGGGCAAAACTGTTGTGATCGAAAAAGAAGCCACACGCGACCACACCGAACGCATGCTGCGCGGATTTGGTGCTGAAGTGGAGGTGGAAGAGGTGGCTGAGGGTCATAAGATCACCCTGACAGGTCGCCCTGAATTGAAGCCACAGATTGTTGCTGTGCCACGCGATCCATCTTCCGCAGCCTTCCCAGTTTGTGCCGCTTTGATCGTAGAGGGCTCTGACATTTTGGTGCCAGGTGTGAGCCAAAACACCACGCGTAACGGGCTGTACACGACGCTTGTGGAAATGGGCGCGGATATCACATTCGAAAACCCACGCGAAGAGGGCGGCGAACCTGTTGCAGATTTGCGGGTGAAATACTCCAAACTCAAAGGCATCGATGTGCCACCAGCGCGCGCCGCTTCGATGATCGACGAATATCCGATTTTGTCTGTGGTTGCGTCTTTCGCGGAAGGCACGACTGTGATGAAGGGCGTCAAAGAGCTGCGTGTAAAAGAAAGCGACCGGATTGACGCCATGGCGCGCGGTTTGGAAAAATGCGGCATCGAGATCGAAGAAGATCAAGACACGTTGATCGTGCATGGACGCGGGCCAAACGGCGTCAAAGGCGGTGCGACCTGTGCCACCTTTATCGATCACCGCATTGCGATGTCATTCCTTGTGATGGGCATGGCGTCCAATGAACCTGTGTCTGTCGATGATGGGTCGCCGATTGCGACGTCTTTCCCGATCTTTGAAAAACTGATGGGTGATCTTGGGGCAACCGTTGAACGGGTGAGCGCTTAGAGCAAAGTTTGGCTTGCGCATTTCACCTGCGCTTGCCATCCTATACATTCAAATAAAGGAATGATCATGAGTTTTTGCGTGGCTATCGATGGGCCTGCTGCCGCTGGAAAAGGGACGGTGTCTCGTGCTGTGGCTGAAAGCTTTGGCTTTGCCTATCTCGATACAGGTCTTTTGTACCGTGCCACCGGCGCGAAAACCTTCGAAGGCCTGTCGCCAATCGAAGCGGCGACAACTTTGGCAGCCGAAGATTTGGACCGTGACGATTTGCGCTCTGGCGATGCGGGGCAGGCGGCGAGCCGTGTTGCCGCCATTCCCGAAGTGCGCGAAGCTTTGATCGACTTCCAGCGAGCCTTTGCGCGTCGCACTGGCGGCGCTGTTTTGGATGGGCGTGATATTGGCACGGTGATTTGTCCCGACGCCAAAGTGAAACTCTACATCACCGCCTCTGATGAGGTGCGTGCGCAACGACGGTTCGCTGAACTGACTGCAGCGGGCGAAGACACGACCTTTGAGAAGGTGCTCAGCGACCTGCGTGAGCGTGATGAACGCGATTCTGCGCGGGCGACTGCGCCCCTTAAACCTGCGGATGATGCGGTTGTGATTGACACCTCTGACATGAGTATCGCTGAAGCTGTTGCGCAGGTTGTGCGCTTGATCCAACAAAAAACGGTCTAGGGCGTTCCTGAGGTTGGCTCAAAAGGGCCAATAATTGTGTGCGCACCTGCTCAGCATCCGCGCGCTGACGCGTATGTAGTTTTTTTCCATATATTTATCAATGCGTTGAGAGTATTTTTCTGCTGTGCTCAAGCGCGTTGCTCGTTTGCTATCCGTTCAGAAATGACCATGTGTTGGGGCACAGATACTCCTCAATGAACGGATTAGAATTATGTTTCTCGATAGATTGAACTGGCGCTACGCCACGAAGAAAATGGACCCTAGCAAACCAGTGTCCGAAGAAAATGTTGCCAAGATCGTTGAAGCGATCCGCATGGCGCCGTCTTCCAGCGGCACACAGCCATACAACATCTTTGTTGTCTCAAACCCTGAAGTGCGCGCGCAATTGTCTGAGGCGGCTTTCGGTCAGCAGCAATTGGTTGACGGCTCACACGTCATCGTTTTCGCGGCATGGGACAATGTTACTGAAGAGCGCATCAGCTCAGTTGTGGACGTGCACGTCGACGTCCGTGGTGGCGAACGCAAGCCTGTGAACGACTACTACGACCAATTGCGCGGCATGTTGTTGCCACGTGACCCATCCGTAAACTTCGAATACGCAGCGCGCCAAGCCTACATCGGTTTGGGCTTTGGTCTGGCGGCTGCAGCTGAGCTTGGTGTCGACACAACGCCAATGGAAGGCTTCATGCCACCAAAAGTTGACGAAATCCTCGGCTTGGCTGATCTTGGTTTGAAATCCGCAGTGATCTTGACCATCGGCACACGTGACGCGGAAAACGACTGGCTCTTGCCACAAAAGAAAGTGCGTCGTTCTGTTGAGTCCTTCGTGACCAAAATCGACTAAGCATTTGCTTTGATCTAATGTGAAAGCCGGGCGTTCTGCGTCCGGCTTTCGTGTATTTCGCTTTGCCCATGAGGTTCCCATGAAACGGTTTTCCATTCTCGATCTTGCGCCTGTGACCGAAGAACAAACGATGTCACAAGCCATGGCGGCCTCTGTCGCTCTGGCGCAGCACGCAGAAAGCTTGGGGTTTCATCGCTTTTGGTTGGCGGAGCATCACAACATCGCAGGCATCGCCAGTGCGGCCACGTCTGTGTTGATCGGGCATATAGCGTCCGCTACCAAAACGATGCGCATTGGGGCAGGGGGAATCATGCTGCCGAACCATGCGCCGATGATGGTGGCAGAGCAATTTGGCACGCTGGCCGCACTCTATCCCGATCGCATTGATTTGGGTCTTGGGCGTGCGCCGGGCTCTGATATGGACACCGCGCGGGCGTTGCGCCGCAATATGCAAGGCGGCGATCAATTCCCCGAAGATGTGGTCGAATTGCTGAATTTTCTGGGCGACAATCCGAATGATGCAAAAGTGCGCGCCTTTCCGGGCGAGGGCAGCCATGTGCCCGTTTGGATTTTGGGGTCTTCCCTGTTTGGTGCGCAGCTTGCCGCACATTTGGGACTGCCCTATGCGTTTGCGTCGCACTTCGCGCCGGCTCATTTAGAGCAAGCTTTGCATATTTACCGTACAAAATTTCGCCCGTCTCAATGGCTAGGCGCGCCCTATGCGATGATGGCGATGGGTGTGGTGGGGGCTGATACCGATGAGGAAGCACGGTTCTTGCATTCAACGCAGCTCATGTCGTTTGCCAATGTGATCCAAGGCGCGCCCGGTAAGCTGCGCAAACCCGTATCTGACGTTGAGGCCCATGTGCCCGCGCATATTTTAGGACACGTCAGAGGCGCCATGTCCATCGCTGCTGTCGGCAGCCCATCGACGGTACAGCGCCGCGTGACTGACATCGTGGGTCAATACGCCCCCGACGAAGTGATCGTGACCAGCATGATCTATGATCTGCCCGCGCGATTGGCCTCTTTGACAATTGCGTCCGAGGCCCTGTCTGCTTTGGTTGAGTAGGTCTTTTTGGCATCGCTGAATCCGCCAAAATAAACTTGGGTGTTACTGATCGAGAAAAGACATTTTGTGTCTGGCGGCGACACTTCGACTGCTTTTACGGGCCGATGCAATTTGTGTGCGCGTGGTAGTAACGCAACGTGCGATATCTAAATCGGCAATTTTGACGAATTTTCAAACTATTCCTATAGAATGCCCGAAGATCATAGTAGCTATTCAAATAATGAAGTCACTAAAGTTAATTTGGATAACGAACATGAAAAATATCTTAACAACGACAGCCCTTATTGGGCTTTGCGGGTTTGCAACCTCTGCTATCGCAGAGACATCGATTGGTGGCGAACTCGGCTTAACATATATCCACGCGCCGGACGACGGTTTCGACTATCAGAGTCAGATCGTTGGGTCGATTGAAGTTGGTTATGGATCTTTTGGCGCGCAAGCCGACGTGAACGCGTATTCTTATGAGGGTGAACCATCACTCCGCACTGGAACACTTCATGTTTTTTACGAAGTGATGTCGGGCTGGGATGTAGGTGTCGCCTATTCAGCTGAAGAATATTGGAGATACGCTTATTTGGAAACCATGTACGTCAACGGTGCAAATGCCGTTGAAGCGTAGTATGGTGCCACTGTCGGCGATGAATATAAATACTATGGCATCGAATATAGCCGAGATTTCGGTGCGATTGGCTCTTTGGGTGACGTTGGTGCCTATGTAGGCTACGCGGAACAGACCGCTGAGTGGGGTAATATCACAAACCCGTATGTCGGCGCGACAGTCGGTCTTGGAAATGGCTTCGAACTTGACGCACGTTACGCATCCATGGCTGACGACGAATACCGTTATATCTCGTTTGGCATTACACGTGAATTCGGCGCAGGCACAACATTCTCGGATCGTGGCTTTGCTGGGATGTTCCCAGGGTACTAAAGCAATTGGGCAGGATGCGCTGCGGCGTGCCCTGCCTAGGCTTATGGGTCAATAAACAAAGGACATGAGCGCCTCGCGAGGGTTGCTCTTGTCATGAAATTGACCTATACGCGCCTAGTCTAGAAGACCGTAAGAGTCGTTTGACGCAGATGAGCAGGGCTAGGGGGAAACCCTTTGGCCCTAATTTATTTGTAAAAACGGTTTGTTTTCAAAGACCAAACCACCTCAAAGACCTGCGGAGACAACCGCACGGCCCGTATAAATGTTTGAAAAGGAAATTGAGACCACATGGCTCAGAACGTATCTATGGAGGACTTCGAAGCCCTTCTTGCTGAAAGCTTCGAAATCGACACACCGGCTGAAGGCTCGGTTGTCAAAGGTAAAGTCATTGCTGTTGAAGCTGGCCAAGCCATCATCGATGTAGGCTACAAAATGGAAGGCCGCATCGACCTTAAAGAATTCGCAAACCCGGGTGAAGCTCCCTCTATCGCTGTTGGCGATGAGGTTGAAGTGTTCCTCGATCGTGTTGAAAACGCACGTGGCGAAGCTGTTATTTCTCGTGACAAAGCACGTCGCGAAGAAGCTTGGGATCGTCTTGAGAAAGCCTACGCTGCTGAAGAGCGCGTTGATGGTGCTATCTTTGGTCGTGTTAAAGGCGGCTTCACAGTTGACCTCGGCGGCGCAGTTGCGTTCTTGCCAGGTTCACAAGTTGACGTACGTCCAGTACGCGACGCTGGCCCACTTATGGGTCTTAAGCAGCCATTCCAAATTCTTAAAATGGACCGTCGTCGTGGCAACATCGTTGTATCACGTCGTGCAATCCTTGAAGAATCACGTGCCGAACAGCGCGCTGAAGTCATCGGCAACTTGACTGAAGGTCAAGCGGTTGAAGGCGTTGTCAAAAACATCACTGAATACGGTGCGTTTGTTGACTTGGGCGGCGTAGACGGCTTGCTTCACGTCACAGACATGGCATGGCGCCGTGTGAACCACCCATCCGAGATCCTCACAATCGGTGAGAGCATCAACGTTCAGGTGATCAAAATCAACAAAGAGACCCACCGTATCTCCCTCGGCATGAAACAGCTGCAGGACGATCCTTGGGATGCTGTTGAAGCCAAGTTCGCACTCGAAACAGTGCACATGGGCCGCGTAACAAACATCACTGACTACGGCGCATTCGTTGAGCTTGAGCCAGGTGTTGAAGGTCTCGTACACGTTTCTGAAATGTCTTGGACTAAAAAGAACGTACACCCAGGCAAAATCGTTTCCACTTCACAAGAAGTAGAAGTGATGGTTCTGGAAATCGATTCTTCCAAACGTCGCGTATCTTTGGGTCTCAAGCAGACACAACGTAACCCATGGGAAGTGTTCGCTGAAACACACCCTGAGGGCACGCAAGTTGAAGGCGAAGTCAAAAACATCACCGAATTCGGTTTGTTTGTTGGCCTCCCAGGCGACATCGACGGCATGGTTCACCTCTCTGACCTTTCATGGGAAGAGCGCGGCGAAGAAGCCATCCAGAACTTCCGCAAAGCGGACGTTGTCCAAGCGGTTGTCACCGAAGTTGACGTTGAGAAAGAGCGTATCTCTCTCTCCATCAAAGCTCTCGACGACAGCTTCTCTGGCGCAGTTGAAGGCGTGAAACGCGGCTCTATCGTAACTGTCACTGTGACAGCGATCGAAGAAGGCGGCGTTGAAGTTGAGTACGAAGGCGCGAAATCCTTCATCCGTCGTTCTGACCTTGCACGTGATCGCGCTGACCAGCGTCCTGAGCGTTTCAACGTTGGCGACAAGCTTGACGTACGCGTGACCAACGTGGACCAAAAGACACGTCGTCTTGGCCTGTCCATCAAAGCACGTGAAATCGCTGAAGAAAAAGAAGCTGTTGAACAGTACGGTTCTTCTGCATCCGGTGCGTCTTTGGGCGACATTCTTGGTGCGGCTTTGAAAACCGAAGAATAATCCAAACCGATTATTCTGATCTTATGGAACGGCCCTGCATTTGCGGGGCCGTTTTTTTGTGCCCGCATCGTGACCTATATCGATATAGCTTTTGGGGCCAATTCAGCGGCGTAAAACGCAATTTGTGCAGGACTGGCTTTTGCATGCAGCTCATGCCTGAGCGCCGAATTTCCCGACGAATCGCAGCAGGGCAAGGTGTCGGCATTCGGCGCGCAATAAATGCAGCTGAGCCTTCGAATGGATTTTTTTCAGATTTTTCACCCAAGATCAGGGCATTAGATGCGAAAAAAAGGGGGGGAAGGCAAAGGAAACTATTTCGCGATTCAAATTCGCGTCCTATAGTCTTGTGAGTTTGCGAGCATTTAACGACTTCGCGCAATTTTTTTAGGGGGACCCATTCATGATCCGATCTGAACTCATTCAGAAGATCGCAGACGAAAACCCACATCTTTACCAACGGGACGTTGAGCGGATCGTGAATACGATCTTTGAAGACATTATCGAAGCGATGGCCAAGGGCGATCGTGTCGAGCTGCGCGGATTTGGCGCGTTTTCAGTTAAGAAACGTGATGCCAGAATGGGACGTAACCCACGCACTGGCGAAAGTGTTCCTGTCGAGGAAAAACACGTACCGTTTTTCAAGACAGGTAAACTGCTGCGCGACCGTCTAAACGAAGAGTAAGGAGCGCCCGATGCGCACCATCCGTTATGTTTTTCTCGCAATCCTCGCGGTTGCGCTTGTTGCTATTGCTTTGGGCAATCGGACTTTTGTTACTCTGAACCTGTTGCCTGCTGAGATTGCTGATTTCTTGGGCATTGGCTATTCCATTTCCTTGCCGCTGTTTCTCGTCGTTTTTGCGGCGATCCTTGTCGGATTTCTTCTGGGCTACATCTGGGAATATCTGCGCGAGCATAAACATCGTTCGGCTGCGAACAAACACCGCCGCGAGAAGGAACAACTCGCACGCGAAGTGTCCAAGCTTAAAGTCGATAAGGCTAAAAATGAGGGCGACGAAGTCCTCGCGCTTCTCGACACCTAATCATCAAAGGCGACGCCCCCAATGGACACACGTGTCAAAATCTGTGGCTTGACCACCGAAGTCACAGTTGCTGCGTCTGTTGACGCGGGCGCGCAATATCTTGGGTTCAACTTTTTCCCAAAATCACCACGCTTTGCAGATCCAGAACTTACGCGACGATTGGCGCTTGAAGTGCCTGTTGGGGTCGCCAAGGTCGGTTTGTTCGTGAACCCCACGGATGAGTACATCAACAGCTACCTCAACGTTGCGCCGCTTGATTTTATTCAGCTGCATGGCTCCGAAGACCTTGAACGTGTGGCTGAGGTGCGGACGCGTTTTGGTCTGCCTGTGATCAAGGCTGTCGGCGTGGCTGGCCCTGCGGACATTCAAGCGCTCGACGCCTATGGTTTGGTTGCGGATCAATTGCTGGTGGACACCAAAGCCCCCAAGGGCGCTGTGCTGCCTGGGGGCAATGGGGTGAGCTTTGACTGGCGGCTGATTTCCAAACGCGGCTGGAATGCGCCTTGGATGCTGGCAGGTGGTTTGACCACTGATAACGTTGTGCAGGCCATTCAGATGACGGGCGCCAAGCAAGTTGATTTGTCGTCGGGCGTTGAAAGTGCACCGGGCGTCAAAGACCCTGCCAAAATTCGCGCCTTTATCGACACGATCCGCGCTGCATAAGCGCTTGCGCAGGTATCGGCCTGCGCGATTTGAGTATTTGTCCCAAGAAAAAGCCACATCGCTTTACCCTCCCGCAGCTCTGCGCTACATCCTTTGGGACAGATAAGACTTTACGTATGATGCCGCGAGCCGTGCATGTTTTGGGAGCTTCCAGATGAATGATCTTTTCAACAGCTTTATGAATGGTCCCGACGAAAAGGGCCGCTTTGGCAATTATGGCGGGCGCTTTGTGTCCGAGACCTTGATGCCATTGATCCTCAGTCTTGAGGAAGAGTTTGAAAAAGCCAAAACCGATCCAACGTTCTGGGCGGAGATGGATGATCTGTGGAAGCACTATGTGGGCCGTCCAAGTCCGCTGTACTTCGCGGAGAACATGACCAATGAACTTGGCGGCGCGAAGATTTATCTCAAACGCGACGAGCTGAACCACACAGGCGCGCATAAGATCAACAACGTTCTTGGCCAAATCATTTTGGCGCGGCGCATGGGCAAAACCCGTATCATCGCCGAAACAGGCGCTGGTCAACACGGTGTGGCCACGGCGACTGTTTGTGCCAAGTTCGGCCTGGAGTGTGTGATCTACATGGGCGCGCATGACGTTGAACGCCAAGCGCCCAACGTGTTCCGCATGAAGCTTCTCGGCGCTGAAGTGGTGCCTGTGACGT
>NZ_JBDMZG010000078.1:0-7686 GCF_039769035.1 Pacificibacter sp. | reverse complement strand
GCCGCCAAGCGACCCTCAACCACATCAATTTCGTCGCGCTCAATCTCACCCGCGCGGAAGCGGCCCCAGAAACGGCGGCAATCGGTGCACGCGCCCAAACGCTCGCCTTTGTAGTGTCCGGTGCTCATCGGACCTGTCACCAATTGGATTGCTGGCACGTCCGCAGAAGCAGCACCCATCAGCTGCGCCGGCACCGTTTTGTCACAACCCCCGATCATCACAACCGCATCCATAGGCTGGGCGCGGACCATCTCTTCGGTGTCCATCGCCATCAGGTTACGGTACACCATTGAGGTCGGGTTTAAGAAAACTTCGCCGGTTGAAATGGTTGGAAAAGCACGTGGTAGCGCGCCAGACGCCAGCACACCACGGCTGACCGCCTCTACCAATTCAGGCATGGTGCGGTGACAGTTGTTAAAATCCGACGGCGTCATGGCAATGCCAATGATCGGCTTTTCCAACATATCGCGGCTAAGCCCCATCGAGCGCGCAAAAGAGCGGCGCAGATAGACGGCAAAATCCTGATCGCCATAGTTGGTAAGGCCGCGACGCAGCCCGTGTTCGTCACTCATTTCTTGCTCCTGAATAGGGCGCCTACAAGATGTTCATACACCTTGATCATTGCGCCTTTGTCTTGTGCACCCAGCCCTTGGGCCAATGCTTGTTGATAGGTGGTTGTGGCCGCCGCAAGGACCGGTGCGGGGAAGCCGTTCTCGGACGTGACCTCGGCTCCTGCGATCAAATCCTTGTAGGCGGCCTTCATGGGATAGCCTTTGTCAAAAACGCCGCGCAAAATGTTGGGCAAGAAGAACTCGCTCGCGTGGCTACGGCCTGTGCCAGAATTAACAATTTCAGCGACTTGATCCGGATCAAGCCCCAGTTTGGCGGACATCGGCAAAATCTCAGCGAGGGCTGCCATGTTCACGTCAAACAGCAACTGATTGATCAACTTGGCCAGCTGCCCTGCCCCGATGGGCCCCACGTGCAGAATTTTCGACGCAACCGATCTGAGCTTTTCGCGGTGTTGTTCAAGCACAGCGGTCTCACCGCCGACCATCATGGTCAGTGTTCCCTCTTCAGCGCGTTTCTGCATGCCAGAGACAGGCGCGTCCAAGAACGTCAATCCACGTTCAGCCAGCCGCGCACCAACACGCCCGGCAGTGCCATGCGATGTCGTAGAAGTGTCGATGACCAATGCACCGCGCGGCAGGGTTTCGGCAAACCCGTGCTCACCAAACAGCATGTCCTCAACCACTTCACCGTTCGGCAAACACAACACGACAACGTCACAAACACCAAACTCTGACGGGCAGATCGCCGTTTTCAGCCCATCATACTGGCGCCCTTTATAATCGTAAGCAATCACATCAGTGACAGCTGACAACCGCTGCGCCATGGGCAGTCCCATCTGCCCGAGCCCTACAAAACCCCAAGTCATTCCGCTAGGTTCCGCGCTTTTTCACGTTTGTTAGCCTTAATAGCCAGCCATGCAGAAAGCCCAAGAAAGGCGATGGTCAGGGCATAGAGCGCAATCGATATCCAGCTTTGCACGAGGATGCTCCAATCCCCGTCCGAGATAGACATCGCACGGCGCAGGTTGCGTTCCATGTCGCCGCCCAGCAACAGACCCAGCACAAGTGGCACAAGGCTGATATCCATCTTGCGCAGCAGGTATCCCAAGGCACCAAAGGCAATCATCACTTCAAGATCAAAGATTGAGTTTGAGATCGAGAAGACACCCACAAAACTGACAGCCGCCACGATTGGTAGCAGCGCCCATGTAGGAACGGCCATCAGGCGGGTAAAAATGCCGATGAGCGGAATGTTGAGGATGAGGAGCGTAACATTGGCCATGTACAGCGATGCCACAAGGCCCCAGACCAGATCCGGCTGGCGTTCAAACAACAATGGGCCGGGCTGGACATTAAGTGAAATCAACATGGCCAGCATCACAGCCGTGGTTCCGGAACCGGGCACACCAAGCGACAACATCGGGATCAGCGCACCGCCAGATGCCGCGTTGTTGCCAGCCTCGGGTGCTGCCACACCGCGTGGGTCCCCTTTGCCGAATGTGCCGTCTTTATCGCTGGCTTGCTTCTCCATCGAATAGGACATCACCGAGCCAAGCGACGCACCCGCACCGGGTAGCACGCCCGCCACAAACCCGATCAGTGAGCCGCGCAACATTGCCCATTTGGTGGACAGCAGCGTCGACAGGGACGGCATCCATCCGTCTACAGGAATAGCTTTGGAACGGTCCTTGATATGTTTTTCCAACAGGACCAAAATTTCTGAAATGGCGAACAAACCCACAAGAGCAACGATAGGCTCAATCCCATCATAGACGTGGAAATTACCATCCGTGTAGCGCGGCACACCCGAGATCGGATCAATGCCAATCGTCGCAATCATCAACCCGATCAGCGCAGACAGAAGTGTCTTGCGCGGATCAACACCCGCCACACCGCCGATGGTCGCAAAGGCCATAATATAAAGCGCAAAGTAATCTGCTGGTCCAAAATGAATGGCCGCGCGCGCAAGCATCGGCGCGAACAGGGACAAGCCAATGACAGCCACAGTGGCCCCAACAAAGGACGCCACACCCGACAGGGCCAGCGCATCAGCCGCACGACCTTTTTGCGCCATCGGATAGCCGTCTAAGGTTGTCATCACCGCAGGCTCATCACCGGGGATATTCAACAAAATTGAGCTGATGCGACCGCCGTACATGGTACCGAAATAAACCGCGGACAACAGGATCAACGACGACGTTGCATCCAGTCCAAACGCAAATGTCAGCGGGATCAAGATCGCCACGCCGTTTACAGGGCCCAACCCCGGAAGCGCGCCGATTAGCGTGCCGACAAAGCAGCCTGAGAAAAGCAAAAATAAGTTAAGAGGGGACAGGGCCACCGTGAAACCACTGGCCAACAGCGAAAGCGTTTCCATGCATCAAGCTCCGAAGATTGTGCCGAGGAATGCCAAAGGCAGCCCTAAAATTTGGTCAAACAATACCCAAAGGCACAGCGACATTGCCGCGCCCAATTGGATGGATTTCACAGCAGGTCCACCGAGGGTCGCCGCCAGTGCCGCGATCAATCCAAAGGTAGCCAACGGAAATCCAAGCGGCTTCAACAGCCACGCGTAAGCCAGCAGAACCGCAAGCGCGATGCCCTGTCGGATAAGGTGCGTCCGTCCAGCCCACTGCACGCCGCCGCCCGGAAATACTACAAGTGATCCTGCAAAAATCATGGCAGGAACGCCCACAATCACAGGAAAAACAGACGGGCCAAGCACGTCGCCGAACGAGACTGTGTAGGTATTTCCGTAGTAGGTGTAGACCGCCGCGACCACAAAGATCACGGCGGCCAATAGTCGTGTACTTATCACTCGATCACACCAATATCACGAGAGATGTCAGCCGTAACTTTTTCTTGGTCACGGATATAGGCTTCAAAGTCTGCACCGCCGCGCCAGATTGGCACGAGACCAAACTCAACCGCTGCAGTCTGCCAGTTCTCTGAGTTGTACAGAGTTTCAAGATCAGACACCCACTGGCCATATGCTTCGTCAGAAACGTCGCCACCAGTGTAGAGACCGCGCCAGTTATAGCCGGTCATGTCGATGCCCTGCTCTTTCATCGTTGGCGCATCTGGGAACGCTGGAATACGCTCGTCTGACATTGCGCCAATGATGCGAATGTCGCCAGATTCAACAAAACCACCGATTTCGGAAATGTCTGTTGAAACAACATCAACCTGACCACCGATCAGCTGTGTGACCGCGTCTGTACCACCGTCGAACTGAACCCAGCGGATGTCTGGCAGGTTCTCAACGCCCGCTTCACGCGCTGCGATCAACAAACGAATGTGATCCCAACCACCGATTGAAGATGAGCCCGCAGTTGTCAGCGAAGACGAATCCGCTTTCAGCGCTGCGTTCAAATCCGCCATCGAGGTGATATCGCTGTCAGCTGCAACAGCGACAACACCAACGTCAGCGCCCAACATGCCCAACCAACGCATATCATCAACGCCACCTGGGTAACGACCTTGGGCGATTTGCGTGATGCCAACTGTTGACGTTGCAACAATCAGTTCCTCGTCAGCAGGACGTTCGCTTGCGACCATTGCAAAGGTCACCGCACCAACTCCGCCTGGCATGTTTGTCGTTTGAACGTTGCCATCCACCAAATCAAGTTCGGACAAAATCCGACCGATTGTACGGCAAGTAAAGTCCCAACCCCCACCCGGGTTCGACGGTGCAATGCATTCCGTCGCCTGTGCAGGCAACGCGGCAAGGGACATAAACCCGGCCGTGATCATTCCTAAATTGCTTGTAAGTAACATCGTAAGGCGCATGACAATTTCCTCCCTAGCAGCGCATTGCGTGAAGCCTATCCACCGGATGTGAGAACATGAAATGCCGGTTCAATACAATTGCCATCGCGAAACGCGATGGCAAAGTTCCATTATGCGCGTTCACATGATTATGTACACAGAAAGTGACGCGCGGACATTCAAATGGCGCGACATAGAAAAGACAGGGATCAGACAATGAAAATCGAAATCACCGAAGTAGGGCCCCGAGATGGGCTGCAGTCTGAAAAAGTACTCGTTCCAGTTGCCAACAAAATTGAGCTGATCCAGCGCGCAATTGATGCAGGCGTCAAACGGTTTGAGGCCACAAGTTTCGTCTCACCACGCGCTATCCCACAACTTGCGGACGCCGAAGATGTCATGGCCGGTGTCAGTGATGCACAGGATGTAATTTTCCAAGCCCTCGTCCCGAACCTGCGCGGTGCCGAGCGCGCCGCGCGCACCGGTGTCCATGAATGGGTTTGGTTCTTGTCAGCCACCCAAAGTCACAGCCGCGCCAACAGCAATTGTTCTGTCGAAGATGCAATCGCACGATGTGAACCGGTCCGTGATCTGGCGCGCGCCGAAGGCAAACGTGCTGTTGCTGCAATCGCCGCGGCCTTCGGGTGCCCTTTTGAAGGCGTCACCCCCACGGCGCAATTGCTGAAAGTTGCTGGCGCTTTGGTGGACATGGGGTTTGACGAAATCAAACTTGGCGACACAATCGGCACCGCCACACCAAGCCAAATCCGCCGCACCGTTACTCAACTCAAAGCCGCCCATCCTGATCTCAAACTGATTTTGCACCTTCATGATACGCGGGGCATGTCGCTAGCCAATGTGATGACCGGCATCTCTGTTGGCATCACTCGGTTTGAAAGCTCGCTTGGCGGTATCGGGGGGTGTCCGTTCGCGCCCGGGGCCACGGGCAACGTTGCAACCGAAGACTTGGTTCATTTTCTGCATGCTGAGAATTATGAGACAGGCTTGGACTTTGACAAACTCATCACCCACGGCCGCTGGTTGGCTGAAACACTAGGCCACCCCTTGCCTGCGCGGCTTCTGAGTGCGCCTCCGATTGGCGCAACACAGCCGCTGGACAGCGCAATCCGCGCGGTGGGCTGAACCAATGAGCCTGAACAACACGCGCATCATCGACCTTACCCGCGTCATTTCAGGGCCATTTTGCACACAGCAACTGGCGGATCTTGGGGCGGATGTCATCAAAATTGAGACCCCACAGGGCGATCCGCTTCGCGACCAAGGCAGCAAGATTGGTGAGTTCAGCGCCTATTTTGCTTCATTCAACCGCAATAAACGCTCTGTTATGATCAATCTGCGCGACGCGGACGACATGGCAAAGCTCAGGGCCTTAATCGTCGATGCAGATATGTTGGTCGACAATTTCAAGCCGGGCACCATGGCCGATATGGGCCTATCGGATGCAACACTTGAGGCACTAAACCCACGGCTGATCGCATGTCATATTTCTGGATTTGGACAAACTGGACCTTATGCTGCGCGCCCCTCTTTCGACTTTGTTGCCCAAGCGATGAGCGGGTTTATGTGGACCAACGGACCCGCTGACGCGCCACCGCTCCGCTCTGGCCTGCCGATCAGCGATCTGGTCACGGGACTTTACGCAGCCCTCGCCTGTGCAGCCGCTCTTGCAGCGCCAAGGCACGAGCGCCGCTTTAACGCCATCGACATCGCCATGACCGACAGCATGGTCAGCATGTTGGCCTATATGGCCACAGAAGTTTTCGCGACCGGCAAGCCCTTGCAGCGCGCAGGAAACGACCACCCCCTCGTGGCACCCTACGGTCTATTCGAAACGGCGGACGGTCACATTGCGATCGCCGCGTCAAATGACGGGATCGTAGCGCGGCTTTTTGACTTGCTGGGCTGCACCCACCTTTTCGATGATCCCCGCTTTGCAACGAACGAAGCGCGCATAAACCACCGCGATGCGATCACCGCCGAGGTGCAGTCACGGCTTATCAGCGACACCACAGAGAATTGGATGGGCAAACTCAACGCCGCTGGCGTGCCCGCTGGCCCAGTTCTGGATGTGGTCGCCGCACTCAATGATCCCCAGATTGAGCACCGCGAAATGGTCATCAGGACAAAGACACCCGAAGGGATTGATGCGCCAATATTAGGGTTCCCGATAAAACAAAGCGTCAACACACCGCAGCTTCGCCGCGCCCCGCCCGCCCTTGGCCAGCATACAGAAGAAGTACTGAGCGAGCTGTTGAACAAAGGCGAACCGAATTAAAGTATCTCTTGCAGCCTATCGAAAGTGAAATCACTTTGGTTGGCGTTTAATTTCAATACCAAGCCGTTGATAAGCCAATAAAATGTATTAAACTGTCGGATAGGGATTTGATGCCATTCGCCGCTGCGTCAGCCCAAACAGTGAAACGTAGTTTAGTAAACAGTAGGCATGACGAGTGGTGTCACACGAACAATACAGTGGAATTATTGAAGGCCTTCGCGATGTGGCCGGCAAGTTCGGCGACAAGGCAGCCGTTGGCGGCATTGATCGGAGCTATTCAACCCACACGCAGCTCATTGAACAAATTGACCAGACGGCTGAAAAGCTAAGGTCTGCGCAAATCAAATCTGGCGACCTTGTCATCGTTGCGCTGGATGAGGGACCTGAATTTTTAACCGCGATCCTATCGGTCATGTCAGCAGCAATCCCGCTACCGCTGAACCCATCTATTCCAGCCCAAGAAGCAGAATATTTTTTCGCCGAGTTACCGATTGCGGCGATCATAGTCACAGAGCGGGCGGGATCCGCCTTGGTTATGGCTGCGGAAGCGTCCGGCGTATCAATTTTGCGGCTTGTGACAGATCAGCAGCGCCCAGCAGGGCAATTTGATCTGCTTTTGACCCGCTACACCCGCCCACCAGAACAGCAAATCGATAACCCGATGCAAACCGCTTTGCTCAGCACCAGTTCGGGCACCACAGGTACTCCCAAAATTATCGCGCACACACACGCTAGCATGGTGACAAACTGCATCTCATTTGCCGATCAAGCGCGGCTAACGAATGAGGACAAATCATTATGCGTTGTGCCATTTGCGCTGCTTCACAGTCTGTGGCGATCCTGTTTGCCTGTGTTGTTGCGCGGTGGCCAAGTTGTGTGTGCCTCTGGCTTTGATGCAAGGCGCGCGTTAGATCAGATTGATGATGTAAGACCCACGTTTATGACGGCTGTGCCGAGTATTTACTTGTTGCTGTTGAAACGTATTGCCGAAACTGGATGGTCACCTGACGGCTGTTCTATTCGCGCGCTGTTTTGCGGTTCAGACGCCAT
>NZ_JBDMZG010000012.1:0-17541 GCF_039769035.1 Pacificibacter sp. | reverse complement strand
TTGGTGTTGCGCGCTCGACGAGAGCATTGTGAAGATCGTCTGAGACCTCACCCAACGTCATGCCGTTTTCCGCCAGAATGGCTTTCTTCGCAGCATCTTCTGCCCGAGCGGTTTCCCAAAATGTAGGCTGAAGATCCGTTGCGACTTTCTCGATCGCAGCTTGATCTTCTTCACTTAGGCCTGCCCAAGCATCTGCATTCACAGTCATCGCATTCAGGTTCCAAGAATGCGATGTTGGGTAGCCGTGTGACAAGAATTCCCAGAAAGAGCCATCAACCGCAGAAGATGAAGACGTTACAACCCCCTCAATTGCTCCGGATGCAAGAGATGGGATGACCTCGCCCCAAGGCAATTGCACTGATGTCATGCCCGCGGCGCTATATACTTCTGTCGAAGTTTTATCATAGGTACGAACACGAATGTTCGCGAGCGAGTCGATGTCCGTCAGCTCTTGCTTTACCCACACCTGCGGCGCTGGCCAAGGAATTGTGTAGAGAACCTTTTGATTGTGGCTGTCCATGATATCTTCAAGATCATCGCGGAAATAGTCATCGAAGCTTTCAAATGCATCAAAGGACGCGAACATAAACGGCAGACCAGGAAGGCCAAGAAGAGGTTCATCGCCAATTTGCTGTGGCAAAAGAAGGTCACCAATCGGGACCAAACCATCACGCACCGCGCCCAACATCTCTGGGCCTTTGAAGCCCAATGAACCACCGGGGTGAATTGTGATGTCAACGCGGCCGTCTGTGGCAGCTTTGACCTCTTCGGCAAAAACACCTGCGCTTTGCGTGATGAAATTGCCTTCTGGCCATGCCATCGGCAAATCCCAATTATCGGCAAGGGCCGGTGTTGTGGCGAGTGTGAGCGCTGCAATAGTGCGAATGAACATTTCGGAATCCCCAAATTGGCTGAAAAGGTTGTTTGATTGTTCCAACGTTATTCATCGTCAACAAGATAAACAGAGATATAATTTCACCCAATTTCATTCCTTAAGGGAATGATTTAGATTTTCTAGTCACCCAAGATGTCGGCCCCCTTGGGTCACAAGTGAACTTTCTATACGCCTTTTAACACCACGTCTGCAGGAGCATTCTTGCGCCACGTGTTGGCGTCAGGGGCAGGATGCTTACATTATTATATAAATAACAAAACCTTAACGAGACAATAGTGCTCCTCCAAAAGCCAATTAACAATGTCGACGTATACATTTCAATACATCACAGGGCACTTGATAAGATCTTTCTACTGGCTTGAGACGGAGGATGCTTGCCTTCAAAACCCCGTGGCTGGCGTCGAAGATCTGGTCAACTCTTGGTGGAAAACTGAGTTACCGCGAAGCACCCAAACCTGTAAGAAACGGTCGTAATTTTTTCGACAAAGCAACCGCAGGTGATGAAAATATGTGCACAGAAACCGCTATTCTTCGCCGCCGCAACAGGCGCCCCACATTTAAGTCGACCCCCAATGCGCCTAAGTGCGGTTCGTAGGTTCACCACATTAAGTCACACTTTGTAGCCAGCAATCGACAATCCAGCCCTTTCAATGCCGGAACGAATTGCCATTGCAAGTTCCACGCTACCAGGGGTGTCGCTGTGAACGAGCACAGAGTCGAATTCACACGGTACTTCGCGCCCATCCAGCAAAGTCAGTTTTCCACTGGCGAGCGTATTTGCAACACGGTCTTCAACGCTTTTTAGGTCTTTGATCAATGCGCCCTTTGTGCCGCGCGGAGCAAGCCTTCCAGCCTCCACATAGCCGCGGTCCGCCAAAAAAGACCTGATTACCGGAATGTTGGCATCCTCTGCCGCGATTGCCGCTTCTGTGTTTGGAAGGCCCACGAACTGCAATGTGGGATCAAAAGACTTCATCGCTGCGATAAGAGTACGCGCGACGTCGGCATCACCAAATGACAGGTTGCCCAAAGCGCCATGAAAGTTCGCATGAGTGAGTTTTTGTCCCTTGTGCTCTGCAATCGCGCTGAGTGCGCCCAGCTGTGCGATCGTCTCAAGTTCTAGTTCTTTCAATGACATACTTAACGCGCGCCGGCCAAATCCACTTCGATCTGGATACCCCACATGCCCCCCAATCCGAACGTTGTGAGTGGCCGCAAATCCTATCGTACGCTCCATCACCACGGGATCCCCCGCGTGTGCACCGCACGCGATGTTTGCCGATGTGATCAAGGGCATAAGGGTTTCGTCCGGCGCGATTTCGTAGGGGCCAAAACCTTCGCCCAAATCGGAATTTACATCAATCGTTCTCATTATTGTCTCCCTAGGCGATATTGCGTAAGCCATTCATGATCTTTCGTACGCGGTCCGAGTGGGCATTTTGAGTACGCAGCGCGATCTTTGCCTCGTCGATACTACAAGGTGCAAACCGGATTGACTTGCCTATCGGGACTTGTGCGAGCACCGACATGTCAGCCTCGATGACTTTACCAAGTTTCGGATATCCGCCGGCCGTATTTGCGTCTTTCATCTGAACGACGGGCTGCCCTGACGGAGGCAACTGAATTGTACCGGGCAAAATGCCATGCGATAGCATTTCTTTGTGGACTTTTGGGGAAATTTGAACGCCATTTAGACGGTAGCCGACCCGGTTGCTATCGGGACTGATGACCCATTCCTCGTCCAAGAATTTTCTTTGATTGGCCGCGTCAAGGTCTTCCCACTCGCGCGCTGGGATAAACAGCAGCGTAGGGCACGCGGTAAAGTCCCTGAATAGGTCAGGGAACTCACGCGGGCTAAGGCCTTTTGGGCGCATTTCACGGCCTTTGCGCGCTGGTCCAACATCCAAGACATCGCCCGCTTTTAACAAACGCCCAGACAAACCACCAAAGCCCCCCTTAAGGTCGGTAGACTTTGATCCAAGAACAGTCGGCACATCGATACCACCGGCAACACACAGATAACTGCGCATGCCTGACGCGCATGGTCCTACGCTCAACCGCTGTCCTTTATGAAAGGTCTGCGCCCACCATCGATGTATCGGTTTCCCGTCAATCTTTGCTTGGATTGGAGCCCCGCCAATACAGATTTCGATGTCGCGAGTGGCCTCGACTTCAAACCCGCCAAACGTAAACTCAAGGGCGGCTGCGGTATCTGGGTTGCCAACGGCCGCATTGCCGACCTTCAACGCCAAGGCATCCATCGCGCCACAGCGCCCGACCCCATCCGATAGATAACCAACCCGCCCAGCGTCTTGAACACTTGCGTAAAAGCCGGGCTTCAATATCCTGATCATGCCGCACCCTCTCGTGCAACGAACCGGACCCGATCCCGTGCGGACAACAGCGAGGGCTGCTTCCGGTTCTCATCAAAAAGCTCAATCTCGGTGTGACCTAATATATGCCATCCAGATGGTGACGTCCGAGAAATAATGCCTGTTTGTCCACCTCCGATCGCAACACTCCCCGCTTCGACGCGAACTCTGGGAGATGCGCGGCGGAGGCAGTGAAGTCGTTCATCCAATCCACCCAAATAGGGAAACCCTGGCTGGCTTCCGAGTGCGAAGACAATGTATTCTGTGGCAGTGTGTATGCGCACGACTTCTGCAGGGGTGAGCCCTTCAGCATGGGCCAAATCAGCGAGATCCTCGCCATTGTAAAGAACCGGTATTTCCACGACTGTGTCTGACGGTTCTAACGGTGTAAGAGTTTCCCACAGCCGAAAAACGTGATCACACACAGCATCATCCGTCGCATCGGGCCCAAGACAGAGCAGCAGACTGTGTACGCCAAGGACACAGGCCTGGACCATTTCGAGATCATGGCAGTGTTGCTCCAAGGCCCAAAATCTTGCCTGCGTCTCTCGCATGAGCGGGCCATCACACTGGAACAACACCGCCTCTTCACCTAGATGAGACACATGGAGCGCAGGTTTTGTCATTTGGTTCTCTCTTGATTGGCATAGCGTGGGCCGGTTCGGCCGATCATCATCTTATTTCGGATTACCGGACCACATAAACAGAACAGTGTGCATGGCGCACAATACGAGCCGCGTTCGGTCCAAGCATGTAGTGAGACCTATCTGCTTTGTGGCTTCCAACCACGATCATAGATGGCCGTGTTTGATCCGCCAGACTAAGCACCTCTTCATAGGCGCGACCTGTGGCAACGACGTGGCGCAGTTTTGCATTTGCCTCGGCACCCAAGGCCTCGCACGCCAGTGTATTCAGCAGGTTCTTTGCCTCTTCCAACATATGATCGTGGTGATCCTTGCTGAAGAAACTGCCGACACTGCTCATACCAAAATCAGGGATCACCGCGATGACATCAAGTTGTTTGTTCCGCAAAGTCGCCATCTCTTGGGCTGCTTTGATGGTTTGGATGTCATCATTTCCGTTGCTGACGTCGACTGCGCAAAGAATGGGACCGGTCATGAGGGAACTCCTTCTCGCGACATGCGCGCGCGTTGCAAGAATGCGATTAAAGCCAAGAACGCCAATGCCGGCAGGAAGACGATTTCTTTTGCCATTTGATCAGCGGGCGCTTGGACGGATGCGATTTTGACGGGCGCATCGCCGTAGAAATCAAAGCCATTAAGGGTGCTGCTGAACGCAGAGCCAAAGGATGGCTCGTCCATATTCACAGCATCACCGTCTTTGAGAAGCAAGAGACCAAACTCTGCGAGACGATTATCGCTAGACCCTTCGGTGTCAATCGGCAGAACCAATGTTGTCTGTTTGGTCTCACCCGTATCGTAGTCCGGACCAGATACGACGAGACGCAGCTCTTCGCCAACAGCAGCATCACCAAGCGCTTGGGTGAAAGCGGCCGGTTCGATTGCTTCGAAAGGTGGCTGAATACGGTTCATCACAAAGTCAGGGCGGAACAAGACGAATGCGACCAGCACGAGTGCGACGCTTTCATAAATGCGGCTCTTGGTGAGGAACCATCCCATTGTACCGGCAGTAAACACAAGGATGGCAATGGACGCCGTGACGAAGACCACAATGCCCTGCCACCACGTGACATCAATAAGCAGCAAGTCAGTGTTAAAGATAAAGACAAACGGCAATGACACGGTGCGCAAGCTGTAGAAAAAGGCGACAAAACCGGTTTTGATCGCGTCACCGCCAGAAACAGCAGCAGCGGCGAAACTGGCAAGGCCCACAGGCGGCGTCACGTCGGCCATGATACCGAAGTAGAACACAAACAAGTGGACCGCGATGAGAGGCACAATGAGACCAGACTGGGCCCCAAGCTCTACCACGACGCCAGCCATCAAAGATGACACCACGATGTAGTTCGCCGTCGTAGGAAGACCCATGCCCAGGATGAGGGACAGAAGTCCAACCATCACCAGCATCAAAATCAAGTTGCCTCCAGACAGAAACTCAACCAAATCGGCCATCACTTGACCAACACCCGTAAGAGTGACCGTGCCCACAATCACGCCAGCCGTCGCAGTGGCAAGGCCGATGCCGATCATATTGCGCGCCCCATCAATGAGACCTTGCGTCAGATCCACTACGCCTTCTTTAAAGGCATTGGCCGTGTCATTTTCACCGCGGAAAATTGCCTTGAGGGGACGCTGAGTGAGCAAGATTACAAACAAAAGCATGGTCGCCCAGAACGCAGACAAGCCCGGGGATTTTTGCTCAATCATCAAAAAATAGACCAGTACGATGATTGGCAAAAGGTAGTAAAGACCGGCTTTATAGATCTCGGCCACAACCGGTAGTTCAACGGTCTTCGCATGGGGATCATCCGCCTCCAAGTCAGAGACACCGGACGCAAGATACAAAAGCCCAACATAGGCTGCGAAAATCAACAGGGACATGACAGGTGCAGACATTGATGGCACCAAAGATGTCACCAATTTCACGGGATATTGCACACCATAGCAAAGCGCCGCAAAGCCAGCGAAGAATGCGGCCATACCGCCAATGGTTTTGCCCATGGACACCACGCGATTGCCAAGGGTTGGCATGTTGTTTTTCACCGCTTCGAGGTGAACGATGTATACGAGTGCGATGTAAGAAATCGCCGCTGGCAAGAACGCATGAGTGATCACTTCAACATAGGAAATGCCCACGTATTCCACCATCAAGAACGCCGCGGCGCCCATCACCGGCGGCATGATTTGACCGTTTACAGAAGACGCCACCTCAACTGCGCCTGCTTTTTCGGATGAGAAGCCAACACGTTTCATAAGTGGGATCGTGAACGTGCCAGTGGTCACGACATTCGCAATGGAAGAGCCAGAAATGAGACCCGTTGCAGCAGAACCAACAACAGCCGCCTTTGCTGGGCCGCCGCGCAAATGACCAAGCGCGCCGAATGCCATCTTGATGAAATAATTGCCGGCCCCCGCTTTGTCGAGAAGCGCACCGAACAACACAAACAGGAACACGAATTTCGTAGAAACCCCGAGCGCGATGCCAAAGACACCTTCGGAGGTGATCCACATGTGGCTCATAGCTTTCTTAAGAGAGGCCCCTTTCCAACGGATCACATCGGGGATGATTTCTGACGATCCAAAGAACACATAGGCAAGGAAAACAGTCGCGATGATGGCCATAGCAGGGCCGAGCGCGCGCCGCGCCCCTTCGAACAAGATAAGCAAACCCGCCAGCGCGAACCATTTATCGACGTCATCTGCAAGGCCACCTGCCGCTACAACTTTTTGGTAGAAAAAGAAACCATACAGGGCGATGAACGCGCCGAAAAGGCCCAAGAACCAGTCGGCTATTGGAATGTAATTGCGAGGGCTGGCTTTGAAGGCGGGATAGGCCATAAAGGCAAGAAACACCGCAAAGGCCAAGTGAACTTGGCGTGAGTTGTTGATGATATCACCAGGCAGAATGTAATTTGCGAGCGGCGAAGCAAGCAAAACCTGAAAGAGTGACCACACAACCGCGACGATCGAGATAAAGATGCCCACAGACCCCGCTGGGTTGCGCGCCCCCGCATCAGACGATGCGACAAGCTCTTGCAGCTCCTCTTCGGTTAATGGTCGGTTTTCCGTCGATTTATCTACCATGGCTGTCTCTCTTACCTCGCGAATTTTTCCGCGCTATCAAAACAAAAACGAAGGGGCACCGAAGTGCCCCTCCTAGAAACGTAAGGTTTGAGTTAGTCAATCAGACCGGCTTCTTTGTAGTACTTCTCGGCGCCAGCGTGCAGCGGCGCAGATAGGCCAGCGGTTGCCATTGCCTTTGGATCAAGATTGGCAAAAGCAGGGTGCAACTTGCGGAAGTCTTCGATGTTTTCAAAGACGGCTTTCACAATCGTATAAACCGCCTCTTCTGATACGTCCGTGGAAGAAACGAATGTCGCACCAACGCCGAATGTCGACACGTCTGCGTCACTGCCGCGATACATGCCACCCGGAATTGTAGCCGTACGGTAGAACGGATTGTCCGCAATCAGGCCGTCAACCTCTGCACCATCAACGGTTACAAGAACGGAATCACATGCGGTTGTTGCTTCTTGGATCGTGCCAGAAGGGTGGCCAACGGTTACAACCATCGCATCGATTTGGTTGTCACAAAGGGCTGCGGATTGCTCGGCGACTTTCATTTCAGTTGCCAAAGCGAACGCGTCTTGACCCCAACCTTTGGCTGCCATCAAGGTTTCCATCGTGCCGCGCTGGCCAGAGCCTGGGTTGCCGATGTTTACACGCTTGCCTTTTAGGTCATCAAAGTTGGTGATACCTGCATCTGCACGGGCAACAACGGTGAATGGCTCTGGATGCACAGAAAAGACTGCGCGAAGGCCTTCGAACGCACCGGCCTCTTCAAAGCGCGACGTGCCGTGAAACGCGTGGTGTTGCCAATCGGATTGCGCCACACCGAACTCCAATTCGCCTTCGCGGATCGTGTTGATGTTGTAGACGGAACCACCCGTTGACTCGACTGAGCAACGAATGCCGTGCTCTTTGCGATCTTTGTTTACAAGACGACAGATCGCGCCACCAGTAGGATAGTAAACGCCTGTGACACCACCAGTACCGATTGTGATGAATTCCTCTGCGAACGCAGCTGGCGCTAGAAATGTTGTAAGCGCCACCGCTGTAATTGAAGATTTTAGTTTGGATTGCATCCCTGAACTCCCGGTTCTGTTAAATTATAATTATCTGGTCTGTGCCAGATATCTGGGCGAACCTCGTTGCGTCATATTTTTCTGAGGCAACAAAACCAACCATCGTCAATTTACCACTAGGCTGCCCCAATTGATTAACGAGATTTTGGACTTTCGATACATTCCATAAGGGACTTGATCGGACGTGAATTCATTCCGAACTGGGCGCAGCGAGGAATGATACACGGGAAGACGCGCGATCGAAACGGGCCAACCGCACCTCTGGCGCTATGCTCACCCCGCCGCTTCGCAAATATGTTGTATAACGGCCAGTGCCTGGGCGACTTCTTGGATCGTATTGTAGTGGCACATTGATAGACGAACACAATCCGGCAGATCCAAGGGATAAAGAATATTGCCGCTATAGTGATCCGCCTTTCGCATATGGGTGCGAACCCGCTCTTTGTTCAATGTCGCAACAACATCCGCCGACGCAACACCATCAATGACAAAGGACACAGTTCCCTCTCGATGCTGATTGTCCGCACCCCCAAGGATCGTTATCCGGTCCATATCTCGAAGCCCCATGAGGTTCCCAGTCCCGTTGATCAGGGAATCTGTCAAAGTCATCTCATAACTTTTGATCGCGGCCCCAGCCGCCTCTAGGCGTTTCCGTGGCGCAACCTCGTCCGACACGTTGCCGCCGAGCCAATCAAAATATGCAATAACGTCAGAAATCGCAGCAAAAGCACCCGTATCGCGCGTGCCCAATTCCCAGTTGCGGATCGGCCCGCCGATCAATGCCTCATGGGAAAATGACGTCAGTTTGTCTGAAATCCACGCAACCCCATATCCATGGCGCGAGAACATTTTGTACGGAGAAATAGCATAACCATCAATGTCATATGCCGCCAAATCGACTTGTCCATGCGCCGCATGCTGGATACCATCCACAATGATAACACAGTCGGGCGACACGGCACGGATGGCCGCCGCAATCGCGGCAACATCGACACCGATCCCTGTAACGGGGGAGGCATGTAAAATCGTTGCGACCGCAACGTCTGGGGTCATCTGCGCGGCGTAATGTGAAGCGGTTACCGTGCCTTCGACATCGTCGTGCGCGACGCTCACATATTCCATACCCGTGACGCCGGCCCAATGCTGTGCAGCGCTCCGGCTAGATGGATGCTCAAGCGAACTTCCAATAACCTTTGCACCCTTTGGCGCATTCAGACATGCCACCTTGATCATCCGAAACAAGAGCTCGGTCCCGGTCTCGCCAAGAATAAACTGACCAGAGTGGGAATTCATGAACACAGCCAAGTCGGTACGTGCCTTTTCAATCGTAGCCTCCAGCGCTTTGGCAGCTGGGTTGTCGCGACCTTGATTATCGGGGATACCCGCGTATTTCGCCGACGTCTCGATCACAGACTTCAAGGTCAGGGCCCCACCACCGTTCTCAAAATACACCCGCGGCCCTTCGATCGGGCACGCCTCGACATTTGCGAAGCGATCACGAATTTCATGGATAAGAGATTGGTTATCTTGGATCATGGTGTATTCCGTATAGAGATATAGGGCCAGACGATCGGCCGCCGCAGACACAGGTCAGCAGCCAGATTTAACGAACACGTCTCTTGTGAGAGCCGGCACGTTTTCCCGTACGAATATCTCTGATCCAGAGAGATACTTAAAACGACTAATAATCAGGAAGGCATATCGAAAAAAGGAATGCATCATCAGGGTACCCCCACACAGCGTTACCTAGGGGACCTCAAATCTGATGACTGCGCCCAAAATCGCAATGCAGTTTGGCCAGTTCTGCTACTTCTTGAATAAATGCGTTGGGACGGTCGCTTCTGTACATCGCCACATAGGGAATTGGGGGAAGAGGATCCTCGGTGGCGATGACTTCCAATTTGCCCGACGTCTCAAGATCTTGGCAATATTCGTAAGGCAAATATGCCACGCCAAGGCCTGCAACGGTCAAGCCAAGCAACGCTGTCATTGAATCACATACAAGCGTTTCATCAAACACGACGCCTCGATCCTTTAGCCACTTGTTCAAAAACAACCCAGAGCCCGATGCGTGACCTTGGACAAACACCGGAAAACGCGCCAAGTCTCTGTGCCTGATGGGTTTGTCGACATCAATCAGCCCCGTTTTGGCCATCCAATGGTTCTGAACTGTTGCAAGCGGCTTAGACGTGAATTCCGGAAGCACGAAGGTTTCCGGTATAAGAATCAGATCAAGCTGGCTTTGCTCTAGATCATGAAACAACGCTTTGGCCATATCGACTTTTGGCGAGATATGTACGTTCTCAAATTTGTCTTTTATTGCAGAAATCAACTGGGGAAACCACGTGATGGCCGTCAACTCTGTCACACCAATTCGAAGGGTTCTTGGCCGGTTTACGACATCCTGTTGAATGTCCGAAATTTGATCGTGCAATCGAAGAATTTGCCGTGCCACATCAAAAAGCTCTTCGCCGCGCGCCGTCAATTGCGCCCCGCGCAGCCGCCGGTCAAAGACTTCTATCTGTGACCCACGCTCAAGTTCCTGAACGCGCTTTGAGATCGCGGATTGGGTTGTATAGAGCTTTGCCGCGGCGCGTTCAAACGTACCCAATTCTGCGATCCAGTACAAAGCTTCGAGCTGTTTCAAAGTGATGTTTACATTCATTGATCTTCTTTCCAGCCAAGCAAGCCCATTCCAAAAAACTATCAATAAAACTGAACACCACCTCCAAAAGGAATGCAATCCCTCCCTGCATCCAACTATCTAACCGTCGCCCTCGCTCATCACAGCGTCAAACAAGCTCCTGTCCCGATCAACGCATTGCTCAGACATCAGGCCTCATCTCGCCCTAGGAATGCGCCCTTAAGTGCCAGAAGCCTTATTCGAAAAATCAAAAACGAGCAGTACTGAAATTGGGGGCTAGACACCGAAATTCAGGTTCTTTCATATTTTCCAAACCAGATATGGGTGGGAATCTAGGGGGGTATTACTCCTAGATTCACACCATTAAACGAACGCAATATTCGGCAGACTGGTGCGTAGCCAAAGTTCGCTGCAGAGGGTCGGAATGTCCAAGTGTGGCCTATTTGCGATGATCTTACTTGGAGCGTTGCGCCGCTCCACCACGCAAAGGTTGTGACATAGGTTAGGGACACCCCACACCCCGATCAATGACAAATGAGCCATGGAAAACGGGCAAATAAAAAGCAGCTGCAACAAAAGAAGAGCTCTGAGGTTTCCACCAGATTTATTGGAAGGCAGACTCAAAAAGTTGTACAGATTGGCGTCACCCGAAATTTAGTTAAACGATCATCAGGAATTGTTTAACGATCAAGCAAGGGGCCTTGGCCCCGCGCAGTTGTTTTGCTTGCAAAACGACGGAGCGCCCCCACGGCGTAAGTGGCAGACAGGTAGCTCCCAAAGCTACCTAAAGTCTGTCTCTATGGGTAGGAAACCGCCCCCCATCTTATCGGTTATCCACAGCTTTCAGCACGCCAATCACCCAATGCACGAAATCCAGTTTTGAACTTTCATGAACCTCACCGAGCCTTTCTGAAACGCAACAGAAAGGAACTGTGATGGCCTATCAATTCATCCATATCGAGACATACTCAAGAGCCCAGACAAAGGTTAAAGGGACAGACAACCATTTCAATTCCGCCGCTCAGGTATTCGGGGAGGCAAGACGCGTGCCCAGATATTCTGGTCATGTCGAACAGGTTGGAAAGGTTTATCGGCTTGGAGGAACACATTCAGTCTCCCAACTAGAAGCAAGACACACAGCCCTTCTGAAAGACCTCAAGGAAAGGGTCACCCGCAAAGATGGCAGCACTTATGAGCGTAAGCTTCGAAAGGATGCGGCGACGCTCTATACGGAAATCCATTCGCACCCCCTGCCCACCTCCACGTTTTTGGCGGACAAGAAAACCCATGGCCCCGAGATTCAGAAATGGATCAAGCTGGCGCTCGAGGACTTTCAGGCTCGCATGCCAGTGGGCATCGAATGGACCGCGGTCATGCATGTCGATGAAAGCCATGTGCATTTCCATATCCTTGCGATCAATCCAAAGGATCCGAAGCTGGACGCAAACAAGCTCCACGCGGGGAAAGCAGCGGCAGCAAAGCTCCGCAAGGCTTTGGATACCCCGACTGCGGTCACAGCATTGCCAAAGCCTGAACTACAGAAGCGCCCGAGGAAGCCCAAGCAACCACGCCCCTCAAAGAACCGCGAAACGCAGCGCAAGAATAAGATCAAACGAGAGGCGCAGCTGGCAAATTGGGAAAGGGAATGCCGGGATGTTGAAGCCCATAATGCTGCGTTGCTGGCGGACTGGAATACGGCAAACGCTGCGCACCTCATATCAGCTCGCAAGCAACGCGGCGCCATCCCGGAAAAGGTTGCCTACACGACTGCAATGAAAGCGCTGCAAGATCGGTATTATGAACAGGTGGGAAAACCCTGTGGCCTTTTACGGGACGGCCCCAGAGCCGAGCGCCTGAGCGCGGTTGAATATGGGGCACGACAGAAAAACGCTCAAAGGTTGGCTGCCGATATTGAGACTCTTGAAAAAGATCGCGAACGCGTCGATCATGAAATCAATATGGTCGAAGATATCAAAGCACGTCACGCTGATAACCTTGCGGACTTTTCCAAAAAGCAGGCAGAATTCGACGACTGTCTAGACGCCTTGGAAACGCTCATCGCTCAATTAGAAACCGGTGAGGCCACGGTTTCGGATGGCGCAATCCAAATGCAAAAACCGCCCCGTTTTCTGAAGCATCTATTTCAGAAGAAGCCCGGCGAAAGCAGAACGGTTGGTCTATTCAGACGACTTTTTAAACTAATTGTCCGGGGAGTTGATAGCGGGCGCAACGTGGTCGACACCACCCTGGAGCCCAACGAGCCTGAACTTTAGGAGATACACGAACGGCCCAAACCGGACTTTCGCTCCTCGGTCAAGATGCTGCGGTCGCAATCTACATAGTGGACATTGGAACAGTTGCGCAGCATTTTTACCTGTTCGATGTCGGCAATGCGGGACTTAGCTGCATTTTTGGCTCCCAAGGTATATGTCGGCTTTCTGACAAACTAGGCCTTGCAAAGCCCTATAGGACTTTTAACTTAGGCTCTAAGTTGCAACCAAGAAACAAGAGGTCCCTATGGAGTTTATGGATTGGGCATGGCAACGTCATCACAATGAGTGGAGTTGGTACATAAGGCCGCTCATTTTGATCGCCTTTTGTATGGCAGCTTGGCACCGACGATTGGTTT
Organism: Pacificibacter sp.; assembly: GCF_039769035.1. Lineage (NCBI taxonomy): Bacteria > Pseudomonadati > Pseudomonadota > Alphaproteobacteria > Rhodobacterales > Roseobacteraceae > Pacificibacter > Pacificibacter sp. The sequence goes on along the minus strand of NZ_JBDMZG010000012.1, from coordinate 4,215 downwards.
TGACCGTCGTAGTCGCGATTTTCTTCCCGCTAAGCGCCGTTGTCTTTCCTGCACCGTCGATTCCAAAGGACTTCGTTGTTGAATTCCTCGCGGCTGAACGTGACATGCTTGAAACAATGACGAGCTTTCAGATTTTGCTTTTTTCCGTTTTGGTCGTTGTGTTCTTGGCGGCGCTTGCAGCCGCATTTTGGCGCAGGAGCCTGATTTGGGGTCTAGTGGTTGCAAACCTTGGCGGCGTCATTAAGCTGGTTTTTGGTTTCGTAGTATGGGGCGAAACGGGATCGACTGCCGTTCTTCCGACACTTGTAACCGCCCTAATTTTCAATGCAGCTATTGGCTATTTTTTGTGGAAGCGCCAGGGTCCCGTTGAATAGTGACTAAGCACTTGAGAACAGACCTTCGAGCAAGTCGCAGCATCCGTTATTTCGGGCTCGAAGCAGACATTCGCTGCATTTTCTCCCTTATTTCGATCTCACCTGTCCAAATAGCAAGGTCTGCAATAGCGGACAAAGCAGCCGTTGCTTTGTTTGCGATTAATGTCTGTTTCTCTAATTGGAGGATTGGGTCACGCTCGTTTCCCTTCAGTTTGGTCTATGAGACCGTTTCTCTGGGTCTGGCTTCTCTTCGAAGTCTGGTTGGGCGCTCGAAGTGCGCCACGGCATGCATGTGGCGGAAGAACAAAGGGGCGGCGGGTCTTTTTCAAATCTGATAGTCCAGCAGGAAACTACCGCCCTCATTGATCTCATGAACCGGTCTTTTTGAACCGATATCAGACAAGAGCTGAGAGCGAGCCTAACGCTCCTCCGATGCAACCATGGCACTGATCACAGCGTTGAGGGATACGACCCCGGTCCTGCGGTCGAAAGCATTCTCTTCAACAAAACTGATATGCCCTGAATTGAGGCCCTTTGTCATCTCTGTAAACCCTTTCAACGCGGCAGTTGAAAAGCCTGCGCCAGATAAGGCCTGTGGCCAAGATGAAATTGGGACTCCAGCTGGAACGACCAATTTTGAGAGCGCACGAGATACACAATCCGCAACATCCATGGGCGAATACTGCGCCGGACCTTCCAGCTCAAGTATCCTTACATTGCTCCAGTCTTCGCTCAACGCTTCCGCAGCAATACGCCCAATGTCTTCAGTTGCGATCATCGGGATTTTTCGGTCAAGAGGGGCAAGAAAGCTTGAGAGTTCACCATGCCTTGCAGCGTGAACCATGGGCCCCCAATTTTCCATAAAGTACGCCGCGCGAAGAAAACTCACAGGTATGCCGGTTCGGCCCAGATACGCCTCAAGCCTGCGGTTCATAGCGATCCATCCGGTCCCATTTCGTTTGTCAGCACCTATCGATGACAGGGCTACAACCTTCTGTAACTGAGAGTTGGCAACAGCTTCCTCGATGTTGCGGGCCATTGCGTCCGCTTGCTCAAACAGGGCATCCGATGAGTATTGGGGAGGACTGACAATATACGCTCCATAGCCGCCAGAAAATGCACGACTTAAGGCCTCCACATCGTTGAAATTCGCACAAGCCAACTCTGCGCCCCGTTCACACCAAATCGCTCCTTTAGTCGCATCTCTTACGACAACCCGCACGCGCTTTCCTGCCTTTAACAATGCGTCAGCTGCAGCCGCGCCAGTACGCCCGCTCACGCCAGTCACAATAAATAATTCGTCTCTAAGATTCGTTGTCATTCTTTTCTCCTATTCACAATCGAGAACAGAAGGTAAATCTAAGTCATTGGCAAGTATGCACAATTTTGGTAGGAACTTACAAAAAGGATACCATGGATGGCACGTATATATAACGATTTAGAATGTGCGTATGGCTGCCCCGTCGAAGCGGCACTAGATATGATTGGCGGCAAGTGGAAAGGCGTTATTCTTTTTCATCTGCTGCACGGTACCAAGAGGTTTAGTGAGCTACAGCGTGAAATGGGTACGGTCACTCAGCGAATTTTAACGAAACAATTGCGCGAACTTGAAGAGTCAGGCTTGGTAAGTCGCAAGGTCTACCCTGTTGTGCCCCCAAAGGTGGAGTACAGTCTTACCTCCAAAGGGTTAACCTTGGAGCCAATTCTAGAAGCCCTAAGACGTTGGGGGTTAGAACATATTCGAACGAACTGAAGGGGCCGTTACTTGAAGTCGATTTGTGCACTTAAGTGGAAATAGCGCATGTGAAAGAGAGCAATGACTATTCGTCGTTCGAACTTGGTGCATAGTTCAGGGCCTCCTATAACCTGACATACATCAGAGCTGCAGCAAAAGTCGCTTTGGGCTCTAAGCTGACGCTTGCTGCATTTGTATCAGAGCACAAACATATTTTCATCCTGAACGTCCGCTTTCCGCCCAGCGTCGACGACCTCTTCCGGCCCATTCCTGCCGTTCGTCCAGCCTCAACAATGCTGCGGGAGCAGCCCGCATTGCAGACATTCGTCTCGAGATTGAAATCTAACGCCGCGGAAACGCGGGCGAGCTGCGTCACTTAAAACTTCTGCGCCTTAAACAAAGTGCTTGCCTTTCCGAGTTTCGGCCAGAGTTCAGGACGTAAATCGAGCAAGTCCTCTAGGCAGGCATCCAAGTAAGCGCTTTGTTGCTTGGACAGCCTACCAAATGACAATAACTCAATCATTTCACAGAGCTTTTGATCTCGTTTTTCGTCCGGGAACGCGGCGGAAAGTACTACAGGCAATGAAAACAACGTTTCGATTTCAAGGCACTCCGGCTTTCGTTGAACGACACGACTAAACAAACTCCATACTTCCTGTGCAAGTTGTTCATTTCTGAAAACGGCCGCAATGCGTGCCAAACCATCAACGAAGGCACCTACCGAAAAATCGTCACCTTCATCGATTTTGAGGTGAAGCCTTCTGAGTGCAGCCACGGACAACGATATGATCTCAGCCGGAAGCTTGAAAACTGCCCCCCCATTCACAAGACCGTTGAAACCACCTAGGCTTGGTGGATCTTTCTTGAGCTCCGTTTCGATTAGGCACTTCCAATCATCTGGCAAATTTGCGGGTTGCTCTGTACCGCCTTCGAGTGGGCCGGGTAAGAATGAGTAAGGGAACTTTAGTCTATCCGAGATTCTTTTTTCTGATCCTTCTCGTATAAACTCCTCAAGCGGTGTTCCCTGAAACGCTCCCTCTTTGCGAATAAGCACGTTGTTAACTCGGCAGATAAACTCTGCTTTAAGCTGATTTGGCATCGCGAATTCGGGCATCCAACGAGCTTCGGAATGGGCGTCTAGATGTCCAATGACAAAAGCCCGTCGAGCAACGCGTTGGGCGAGGTCTAAGGCGGCAGTATTGGCATCAACACCTTCTGAAATAAGGATCTCTTCCAAAAACGATGCGTGAGAAAACTCAACCAACCGCCTCACAAAAACAGGCATGTCATCAAAAACTGAGGACAGGCTCAACCTTCCACTCACGAAAAAAAACAAATTACTGAGTAGTTCAAAACGCCCTGCTTCCGGCTCTGCCAACATAAAATCAATAATGTTGGAAACTCTGTCGAGCAGCATTGGATCAGGCTTTGATTGCACCAATACGGCCTCAACAAAACCTAGCTTCGAAAACAACGACCCTGCATTCTCCACATGCTCGGCCAGCATTAACCAGTCGTCTGGGGTCATGCTCTCGTGGTCAATTAAGGCGGCAACAGAGCTGTGAATGCAACACCTTAGGACGCCAGTGCAAAATCGAGCGCCATAGTCTCCCTGGCCTTCAATAACCCACTGATTAACTACACACTCGACAAAATCGGAGAGCGAAGGAGTTTCCTTCGAAACCGGGTAGGCATCATACCAAAACTCCGGTTCCACCGGCACAAGTGTCTGTAGATTGCTGCTCCCATTGTAGATTTCGCGACGGATTTTTGCGCTAACGTTTACCGGTGACTTCTCAATGTCTTGTTCCAACGCAATAATTTCTGCGCAACTTAAACGACGGGCAGCAAGTTTCGCGAACCAATACTTCGCGCGGCCACTCAAAAGCAGAGCTTGGGAAGCAACCGATTCAAAGCGCTTTAGTCGATCTTCAGCCGCCTCCATGGCAGGCCAATAGTCGCCAACGCTGATTTTGTTGCCATCAGCGCATAAAACGAATGCTCCATGCCTCTGATCCACTTCACTAACAGTCCAAACCGCTTCGTTTTCCGCTTCGGCTATCTTAACACCTTCAGCCCCCTCGTATGCTTTTACAGCACATTCGT
>NZ_JBDMZG010000077.1:0-4702 GCF_039769035.1 Pacificibacter sp. | reverse complement strand
TAGCCGTTTTCGTCCGTTATCGTCCTACCGCATCCGCCAAAGTTTGGATCAAGGGGCGCGAAATAGGTATCTTTCTTGTGGCGATATCGTCCGCCCGCATTTGCTTGCCAAATCTCGACCAAAGTATGAGGCACGGGCCGACTATTTTCATCCAATACGCGCCCGTGGACCAAGATGCGTTCACCCACAGCGGGGGCCGCGCCTTTGCTCCAATTCAAAATCAGATTGTTGTCTAGCGCCCCGAGTTTGTTGTGGCCAAAGGTGGGGCCGGTTTCCTCAGAATGGCCGCTTTCCATTGAAAGGAGCGGCAGGTTAGGGGAGCGAGAGACGCTCGTTTTATAGTCCGGGGCATGCGGTATCGGGTGAATTTCGCGGTTGCGCGGAATTAATGGGCCAAGATCAAGCATCGTTGTTTTCCTCCATTTCAACAAAAGTCTGTTTCGCGAGTTTTAGGGCGTGGTTGGCTTTGGGCACGCCCGCATAGATCGCGACATGTTGTAGTGCCTCAGCCACATCGTCTTTAGACGCTCCCGTGCGTGCAGTGGCGCGAATATGCATCGGGATTTCCTCGAAATTTCCGGTCGCCGCTAAAAGTGCGATCGTTAGCATCGAACGTTCGCGCCGGCTGATTTTGTCTGACGACCACACTGTGCCCCATGCCCCTTCGGTTATGAGGCCTTGGAAGGCTAGGTCGAATTCTGATTTTGCGGCTTCCGCACGGTCGACATGGGCATCGCCCAAGACCTCGCGGCGGGTTTTCATCCCTTGGTCGAACTTTTCGCTCATGGGGTAATCCTTTTCACAAATTTAATGAGTGCATCGACAAGTGCATCCGGCGCTTCAATCGCGGGCAAGTGCCCCGTCGTTTCAAAAGAGATCAGATCGGCGTCGGGTAGGGCAGCTGCTAGCGCCGCAATGACGTTCGGCGGAGTGGCCAAATCGTGTTGTCCTGCAAAAACCAGCGCAGGTGCCGCAATCTCACTCAGTTGTTCTGTTATGTCAGTGCCTGCAATCGCGTTACAGGTGGCAACGTATCCCGCCTGGTCAGTGCGTGAGAGCAGCGTGCGCCATAGGTTGACCTCTGGTTTCATGAGAAACTCGGGCCCAAACCAACGCGGCAAAATGCCCTCTGCCACAGCGCGCATACCACCTTCATTGATCGTCTCAATACGCGCAAGCCAATCCTCAGCGGAGCCCAGCTTTGGCGTTGTGTTGGACAATACCAACGCCAAGACCCGCTCGGGTGCCATCAAGGCGATATGCTGTGCAATCAAGCCGCCAATCGAACAGCCAACTACGACTGCGCGGTTGATGCCAACGTTGTCCATTGCGGCCAATACGTCTTTTGCCAAATCGGGAATACTGTAGCTGTCGGGCGCTGTATCTGAAAGCCCATGCCCACGCTTGTCCATCCGCAGCGTGGCCCAATCAGTGGGCAATAGGGCGCAAACCGCATCCCACATACGAAGATCGGTGCCCAGCGAATTCAGGAAAACGAGGGTGGGTCCGTCGCCATTTGATAGGCTCAGATGCATGGTGCCCCACTCTAAATCTAGTGCGTGCATTGGTTCCTCCTGATGTTAATGTGCCATAATTAAAAGCATGGGAAAAATACAAAACTATGCTAAAGGTATAATCAAATGAATATACCAAGAGATCTAAAGCTTCGCCATCTTGAGGCATTCCTCGCAATTGCGGAGACTGGAACGATTTCGGGCGCTGCGCGGGCGCAGCATGTGTCGCAACCTGCGATGTCCAAAACCCTATCTGATCTTGAGGGGCAGCTTGGATGCCAATTGTTCGAGCGTACAGGGCGACGCGCTATTCTAACAACGGGTGGTGAGGTTTTTCGCCGCCATGCAAAGGCGTCACTACAAAGCCTTGAGGCTGGGTGTCGGGTGCTTAGTGCCCCGTCGCATACGGATCTGGTCAAAGCGGGGGTGTTGCCCACTGTGGCCGGCGGATTTTTTCCTTCGGTCGCATTGGAGTTTTATGATCAGCGTCCTGACGCGCGCATTGGCGTGCTGACCGGTCCAAATCACTATCTGATCGACATGCTCCGTTCTGGGAAGATTGATCTTATGATAGGCCGGATGCCCAATTCAAAGGATATGCCAGGCCTGTCGTTTGAACACCTTTATGACGAACCGATAGAACTGGTCGCGCGCGCAGATCATCCGGCACTTGGCCGTAAACCGGCTCAGATGCTTACGGAATACCCGCTTATCCTGCCCAACCCCGGTGCAATCATTCGACAATCTGTAGATCAGTATCTGTCAGCCATGGGTCTGTCTGATCTGCGTCCGGCGCTCGAAACCGTAGCTTTGCCAGTCGCGCTGACATTGCTGGAACGTTCGAAAATGTTGTGGTTTATCTCAAAGGGTGTCGTTGCGCGTGAGCTGAAAAACGGCAGCCTTATCGCTATGGATTTAAAGGTCGACTATTTGTCAGGTGCAGTGGGGCTGACGCGTAAGACCGGCGCTGGCCAGAATAGCTTGGCGACTCTATTAGCGGAATTGCTGCATCAGCGGGCGGCACTTATTACTGCTCGCTGATGCGATTATCCTAGACGGCTTCCAAGGCGATTGCGATACCTTGACCGACCCCAATACACATGGTCGATAAAGATTTTTCACCAGCCTTGAGGTCTAGCATCGCTGTGCCGGTGATCCTTGCACCCGACATGCCCAACGGATGCCCCAACGCAATCGCGCCGCCGTTGCGGTTTACACGAGCGTCATCGTCATCAATGCCCAGATCACGCAATGTGGCCAACCCCTGTGAAGCAAACGCTTCGTTTAGTTCGATGACCGCAAAATCGTTCACCGTCAGGCCAAGCCTTGCCATCAATTTGCGGGACGCGGGCGCGGGGCCAAAACCCATGATGCGTGGCGCGACACCGGCGCTAGCGCCGCCTAATACCTTGGCAATTGGGTTTAGCCCATGCTTTTTTACCGCGTCTTCGCTGGCAAGGATGAGCGCCGCAGCGCCGTCGTTCACACCAGAGGCATTCCCGGCTGTCACTGTTCCGTCGGCCTTGACGAAGGCCTTCAGCTTTTGGAGATCTGCCAACGTGGTTGATGGCCGCGGATGTTCGTCCTCGGACACGATAATTGGATCGCCTCTGCGCTGCGGAACGCTTACCGGTGTGATCTCTTTGGCAAAACGCCCTTGCGCAATCGCGGCGCCTGCGTTGTGCTGTGATCGCAGTGCAAAATGATCTTGATCTGCGCGGGTAATGCCAAAATCTTCGGCAACGTTTTCCCCGGTTTCGGGCATGGAATCGACGCCATATAGCGTTTTCATCACTGGGTTAACGAAGCGCCAACCAATGGTTGTATCATGGACGGTGTTTGCGCGGGAATACGCGGTTTCTGCCTTAGGCATTACAAACGGCGCACGTGACATGGATTCGACACCGCCTGCGACGATCAATTCGGCCTCGCCTGCCTTAATGCCACGCGCCGCAGTTATCACCGCGTCCATGCCTGAGCCGCAGAGCCGGTTCATCGTCGTACCAGGGACGCAATCCGGATAGCCTGCCAACAGCAAAGACATACGAGCGACGTTGCGGTTGTCTTCGCCCGCTTGATTGGCACAGCCAAAAATCACTTCATCAATAGCAGATAGGTCCATTTTAGGGTTGCGTTCAGCCAAAGCCTTTAGCGGAATTGCACTCAGATCGTCGGCGCGCACAGTTGACAAAGCGCCGCCATATCGGCCAATCGGTGTGCGGATGTAATCGCAGATATAAACGTCAGTCATTTACAAATCCTCAGGAACAATAAGGTCGGCAACTTCGCCATCAATGTGCAGTGTCGCACCCGTCACCGATTGCAATTGAGCTAGGGTGACCGCCGGCAATTTTTCTTTCAAAACGAATTTACCAACCGCAATGTCTATTACAGCCAGTGAGGTATAAACCCGCGTAACACATCCTACACCAGTAAGTGGGAAGGTGCAGGATTCAACTAGCTTGGGTTTGCCATCTTTGGTGACATGATCGGTGACAACAGCGACCCGCTTTGCGCCATGGACCAAGTCCATCGCACCGCCAACGGCAGGAACACCCTTGGAGCCGATACGCCAATTTGCAAGATCCCCGTTCTGAGCAATCTGATAGGCTCCTAAAACAGCCAAATCGAGGTGCCCACCGCGAACCATCGCGAAACTGTCAGCGTGATGAAAAAACGAAGCACCGGGATTAAGCGTAATCGCCTTTTTCCCTGCATTGATCAGGTCCCAGTCTTCCTCGCCTTCAAGCGGCGCTTTGCCAAAACCTAACACGCCATTTTCAGTGTGATAGGTAACATCGCGACCATCAGGTTGGAACTTGGCGATCATCTCAGGGAAACCGATGCCAAGGTTCACATATGAACCGTCTTCGATGTCTTGGGCCGCGCGCCACGCAATTTGAGCGTTGGATAGGGCCACATCGGAAATGTTGAAATTAGTCATCAGTGAACCTCTCCTGTGCGAACAAGCACTTCTTCATGCTGAGGATTTGAAACCTCGACCACCGCATCGACAAAGATGCCAGGCGTTATCACTTGCTCTGGGTTTATGGTTCCAGCAGCACCCAATACAGAGACCTGCGCGATTGTTTTGTCAGCGGCCATGGCCATCAGCGGATTAAAATTCCGCCCTGCGAGGCGATAGGTTAAGTTTCCGACAGTGTCGCCTTCTTGACCTTTGATTAAAG
>NZ_JBDMZG010000076.1:0-25850 GCF_039769035.1 Pacificibacter sp. | reverse complement strand
TGGCGGCCACACTCGAAGATGCTTTGAAAATTGAAGAGGCCGTCGCGCGCACCGGCAAGCTGTTTATCTTAACCCACAATTACACCGGCTATCCGCTGATCCGGCAGGCCCGCGAGATGGTGGCCAATGGCGATTTGGGCGATTTACGCATGGTGAATGTGGAGTACGTGCAAGATTGGCTGACCGAACCGGCGGATGCAGACAACAAACAGGCCGATTGGCGCACAGATCCGGCGCGCTCAGGCCTCGGCGGCTGTATCGGCGACATTGGCACGCATGCTTTCAACCTTGCCTCTTATGTGACGGGGCTGGAAACGGAGCACTTGGCGGCGGATTTGACCGCTTTTGTGCCGGGGCGTCGCGTTGACGACAATGCGCAGGTGATGTTGCGGTTTAAAGGGGGTGCTAAGGGCATGCTTTGGGCGTCACAAATCTCAGTTGGCAATGAAAACGCGTTGCGACTGCGGATTTATGGCACCAAGGGCGGATTGGAATGGGACCAAGAGACCCCGAACCACATGACGGTCACGCAATTTGGCCAACCCAAGCAAATCTATACCCGTGGTGGCGCCTCAGCCGCTGGCGCGGGCCTTCGCGATTTACGCACCCCAGGCGGACACCCTGAAGGCTATTTGGAAGCATTTGCGACGATCTATACCGAAGCGGCGCGGCTAATTCGCGCACGCGCAGATGGCGCTGACGTGACTGACGGCGCACATACGCCCGATATTACTGACGGCATTGCGGGAATGAAATTCATTGCTGCCTGTATTGAGAGCTCGCAAAACGACACGCGATGGACGTCGCTTTAAGGTGACGTCCCCTTTCCGGCCCAAACGCAAAAAGGCCCCGCAAGCAACCGCGGGGCCTTTTTATGAAATGGGTTAACATCAGGCTGATTGCGGTTCCGCCTGCCCTTCAAGCGCTTTGATCGCCGCGAACTGAGACAGGAAAACCTGCCCTGTCAAAGACTGCAAGAAATGCGATTTCTGCAATCGGTCCATCACCGGACCTTTGACTTCTGACAAATGCAACGAAATGCCCTGATCTTTCAGGCGCAAGTTGATGGCCTCAAGGCTTTCCAGCGCAGAGTGATCAATTTCGTTCACCGCAGGGCACATCAAAACGATGTGCTCGATCTCATCGCAATCGGCGACACGGTCATAGATGTAGTCTTCCAAATAGCGTGCATTGGCAAAGTACAGACTTTCATCCACGCGGATGGTCACAACATGTGGCGCAGTCAGCACCTCGTGGCGTTTGATATTGCGGAAATGTTCGGTGCCAGGCACCAGCCCAACTTCAGCAATATGCGGACGCGATGTTTTATACAGGTGCAACCCGATGGACAGGATAACGCCTGCTGACACACCCGTTTCAACACCAAACCCGAGCGTCAGCAATATCGTCGCCAAAACAGCCACAAAGTCCGCTTTGCTGTACGACCAAGTGCCGCGCAGGATCGAAAAGTCCACCAGAGACATCACAGCGACGATAATCGTCGCCGCCAAAGTTGCGATCGGCAAAAAGTATAGCAAGGGCGTCAAAAACAGCGCGGCCAAGCCAATGCCAATCGCCGTAAATGCCCCAGCAGCAGGTGTTTCTGCACCTGCGTCAAAGTTCACAACAGAGCGCGCAAATCCACCTGTCACGGGGTACCCGCCTGATACGGCCGCCGCGATATTGGACGCCCCAAGCCCGATCAGTTCTTGGTCAGGGACGATGCGTTGACGCCGCTTCGCTGCCAAAGTTTGCGCAACGGAAACAGATTCAACAAACCCGATGATCGAAATCAAAACGGCAGCGCCAAACAACTGGGACCAAACCTCACCGGAAAAAACGGGAAGCGTCAAAGGCGGTAGGCCGCGCGGCACATCGCCTACGATTTTCACACCGTGATCTGCGAGACCAAAGATCAAAGACACAAGCGTGGTGACGACAACGGCCGCAACGGGACCCGCTTTGGTGGCAATATCGGCCATACGAGGGGTCAGACCCCTTCCAATCAAAAACGGCTTAAGTCCCTTGCGCACCCAGAACAAGAATGCGGTCGCAGACACACCAATCACCAAGGTGATGTAGTTGATTTGTCCCAAATGACTGACAATCGATTGAACGGTTTCGATCAATGTATGACCAGACGCAGAGACACCCAAAATGTGCTTGAGTTGTGAGACCGCGATCAAAATACCAGATGCTGTGATGAAGCCTGCAATAACTGGGTGGCTGAGAAAATTCGCCAAGAAACCAAGTCGAAACAATCCCATAGCCAACAGAATAAGGCCGGACAAAAACGCCAAAGTAATCGCGGCCATTGCATATTCAGCCGTGCCTTGCAGCGCCATATTTCCAACAGCCGCCGCAGTCATCAGCGACACAACGGCCACCGGTCCAACGGCCAAAGCACGCGAGGTGCCGAAAATAGCATAGGCCACAAGCGGCAAAATGGAGGCATAAAGCCCCATTTCCGCCGGCAATCCAGCAAGCAATGCATAAGCCAAAGATTGCGGAATAAGCATGATCGTCACGATCAAGGCCGCAATACCGTCGTTGGTCAATGTATCGCGATTGTAGCGAGATCCCCAATCCAAGATGGGAAAAAATCTGCGAAGAGCTTGAAGGTTAAAAGACACGAGGACGTTCCTTAAACAAATGGCGCATGGCTTGGGCATATATCCCAAGTTTGCGTTCTGGGCCTTACTGGGCCGTTACTTTTTCTGATTTCGCGCGCATTCAAAGACGCAGCAACTGCAGCTCACGCTGCGCCGCCTGACACTGCTGTGCTGTCTCGTCTTTAACAATGCCAAGGGTCACAGGCAGATAGAGAAGCCCCAGTCCCGCATCGGCGGCTGCGCTGGCAATTTCTGCGTGACTGGGTTGGTCTGCAGCGTCCCCTTCAGGGCGATTGCAGACAATGGCGCGAAATCCTTTACGCGCCAAGGTCGTCACACCTCTGGGATGACACTGTCCGCGGGCGGACATCCCATTAGTGATTTTCTTCAGGTCCATTTCGCATCTCCTCGCACAGCGTCCGTGACGGAACATCCCGCCCCGAAGTGGTCGCATAAGTTTTTGCCACTTAGGCAACTTGAGCCTTGGCAGCCCGCTTATGGACGCATTCGAAACAGCTGCGCGAGACCCGCGCGAAGGCTATTTGCCTGCGAGATAAGCGGCCATACCGCGTAGATCGTAACCACCATTGGCGGCTTGGCTGATAATGTCTTCGGCGTCCATTACACCCGCCTGAGACAGCGCCCAAAGGGTGCAAGACCGCGTACCTGAGCGGCAGTATGCATAGACAGGTCCGTCGAGCTCGGTCATCACTGCGGTCATTTCAGCACTCAATTCATCGGTGAACTGACCCGGATAAACAGGCATGTACCGAAAGTTCAGCCCCGCCGCTTTGGCAACTTCACCAATGGCAGCAGATTGAAGCGCCTCTTGGACTTCTTCGTCTGGGCGATTGCAAATCAAGGTTTTGAAACCACGTTCGACCAAGGTGCTCACGTCTTCGGGAAAGATTTGTCCACTGACGGTGAGTTGATCGTTGATTTTATTGAAATCCATGAGGTTTACTTTCCGAGTTGTACATTCAAGACCGTCCTGCCCCCGAGTTGGAACAAAACGGGGCACAGGAGCAATCTTAAGACTTACAGACCGTTCACGGGCACCTTAAGGAAAGTTTTGCCATCCTTATCGGCCGGGGGCAATTCCCCAGCACGCATATTCACCTGCAAAGACGGAATAATTAGCCTTGGCATGTCCAATTGAGCATCCCGTTCTTCGCGAAACTTGACGAATTCCTCTTTTGTTTTGCCTGCGCCTACGTGAATATTGTGCTCTTTTTCCGCGCCCACGGTGGTTTCCCACTCAATATCGCGACCGTTCGGGCCGTAATCGTGACACATGAACAGACGCATATCTTCGGGCAAAGCCAGCACCTTTTGAATGCTGTCAAACAGCGTAGCCGCATCCCCACCCGGAAAATCAGCGCGCGCAGAGCCGCCGTCAGGCATAAACAACGTGTCACCTGTGAAGGTCGCGTTGCCCACTGTAAAGGTCATACAGGCTGGCGTGTGACCGGGCGTATGCATCGCAAAACATTCCAGTTCGCCGATTTTCAAAGTGTCACCGTCTTTGAGCAGACGATCAAATTGCGAGCCGTCGCGTTGGAATTCGGTGCCCTCGTTGAACACTTTGCCGAACACATCCTGCACAATCGTGATGTTTTCACCAATCGCGATTTTGCCACCAAGCTTGCGTTGAATGTAGGGCGCGCCGGACAGATGATCTGCGTGGACATGGGTTTCCAGCAGCCACTCAAGGGTCAAACCTTCAGATTCTATGTAAGCGATGACTTCATCAGCGCTTTCGTAAGAAATCCGTCCAGCGGCATAGTCGATGTCCATGACACTGTCCACGATAGCACAGCTGTTCGACGCAGGATCCTTGACCACATAGGTAATGGTCCAAGTCGCCTCGTCAAAAAACGCTTTGACGTCCGGAGTTTGCGACATATCGACGGGGTATGAATGTGTCATGAGTTCGTCCTCTTGTCAGTCTTATGCAGCAGGGCGCGATGCGCGCAGTGCGGCTCGTTTCATCAAGTATTTGGCGGCAATGATACCCGCAACCAAGGCTGCGAAAAAGATAAACACGTCAATGTCACCTGTACCAAGTGCCGGAATTGCGCCACCAGGACAGAACCCAGCAATACCCCAACCAATGCCGAACACGGCAGCACCCCCAACAAGACGCGCATCAATTCTGCGGCTCGTTGGCACGTTAAACGTTGGTTCAAACACAGGTGTATCCCAACGCCCAAACACAAATCGATATCCGATAAAGGCCGTCACCAATGCGCCGCCCATAACAAAGGCCAAGGATGGATCCCAAGTGCCAGCAACATCAAAGAAGTTCACAACTTTCGCAGGGTTGGCCATGCCACCCAGAGAAATGCCAAGGCCAAACATCAGGCCGATAAAGTATGTCAAAACATGTTTCATCTTAGATCCCTCCAAGAACGTGGCGCACGATGTAAACCGTGATGCCTGTAGAAATCATAAACGTGATCGTCGCAGTGATCGAACGTGGGCTCAGCCGTGCCATGCCACACACACCGTGACCAGAGGTACAGCCAGAACCATATGTCACACCGATACCAACAATGAACCCGCCAACAATCAACGCCAAACGTGACACTGGCACGTCAATCGCAGGCATCGCACCTGTGAACAGCATATAGGCCAAAGGACCTGTGACCATGCCAGCCAAAATAGCAGCACGCCACGCCAAATCGCCTGAGCCACCGGGGGTGAAAAAGCCAGCCAAAATCCCAGTCGCGCCAAAAACGCGGCCCTGAAAGGCCATGAGCAAAACCGCAGACCCGCCGATCAGCAAACCGCCGATCAATGAGGCCCAAGGCGTAAATTCCGTAATCATTGTGCGTTTCCTTTTCCAAGACACGTCGTAGCGCGCCGTATTTGATCCCTGTCTACGACATGATTCATATCACGTCCGTGAGTTTGTCACATAAGTATTGTGAAAGCTGAATATTATATTGGATTATGCATAGCCGCTTTGTGAAAACGGTATTTAAACGCACGTACGACACCAAAAGCGATCAGCACAAAAGCGTATTGAAGCGCCAGCAGCGCTTTCTTGTGCCAAAAGAAGTCAAGGCAGCGTCAGGTTAGACAAGCCCCATGCTTGGCATTCATCGGCGCAAAATCTGCAGTGAGTCTTAAACAGCGGATCCCAAGACAGGCGATGTTTCGGCGCCGGTCCTTTTATTCGCCCTGCGCGTCCGCGCGGGATTTGCCTGACACGTTTTGTGCCAATGTTGCAGCCATAAGACCGTCCAAGTCGCCGTCCAAAACGCCTTTGGTATCTGACGTCTCAAAGTTTGTGCGCAGGTCTTTGACCATTTGGTATGGCTGCAAAACGTAAGACCGGATTTGGTTGCCCCAGCCTGCATCACCAGCGTTTTCATGCACTTCGTTGACCATGGCAGAGCGCTTGTCCAACTCGATCTGGTACAAGCGCGATTTCAACGCTTTCATGGCGATGTCACGGTTTTGGTGCTGCGATTTCTCGGATGACGTCACCACGATGCCTGTCGGCGCGTGAGTGATCCGCACGGCGGAATCCGTGGTGTTCACGTGCTGCCCACCTGCCCCAGAAGACCGGTAGGTGTCGATGCGAATGTCCGCAGGGTTCACTTCGATCTCGATGTTGTCATCCACAACGGGATAGACTTTCACCGAGGTAAAAGACGTGTGGCGTTTTGCGGCGCTATCGAATGGCGAAATACGCACAAGACGGTGCACGCCGCTTTCGGATTTCAACCAACCATAAGCATTGTGGCCAGAGATTTTGTAAGCGGCAGACTTGATGCCAGCTTCCTCGCCCGCGCTCTCAGATTGCAGCTCGACCTTGTAGCCTTTTTTCTCGGCCCACCGCACATACATCCGCGCAAGCATAGACGCCCAATCGCAAGACTCAGTGCCGCCTGCGCCAGAGTTGATTTCCAAGAACGTGTCATTGCTGTCCGCTTCGCCATCCAGCAAGGCTTCAAGTTCTTTCTCCGCGGCTTTGACTTCCAACGCTTGAAGCGCTTCTTCGGCCTCGGTGATCACCTCTTGGTCGTCTTCCATTTCGCCAAGCTCGATCATATCGATATTGTCTTGCATCTCTTGCGCGATGCTTTTGGCTGTGGCGACAGCGTCCATCAGGGTTTGGCGTTCGCGCATCAGCTTTTGCGCCTTTTCAGGATCGTCCCACAGAGTTGGATCCTCGATCATCGCGTCGAACTCTTCCAAACGATGCGGCGCCGTGTCCCAATCAAGACGCTGTTTCAACAGGTCGATTGATTTTTCGATCTTGGTAACGGAGTTTTGGATCTCGGCGCGCACGTGCATCTACCTTGTATGAAATGGCCTAAGGAGCCGCATTTGAATTGGGGAATACATGTACGAGCGCGGCACCGTAGACACAAGGGAATTCAAGCCCCTCATCGCCAGCTAAGCCGCGTTCGTTTTGAAAACTGCGCCCCGAAGGGCGCGGATAAGTTAGTACAAACCACCCGATGACAGCGAATTGATCGTCGCCTTCTTCGGAATCTTCACGACAGCACCGGTATCAGTTTGAACGTTGCGATCACCTTCGTCGCTTGGACTGTCAACCGTGAACAATGGCAAGTCAGACCCCATCGCGAAACCACCATCAAAGGTGATGCCAAACACAGGTTCTTCACCGTCACGGAAGTATTCTGCAACCACGGTTTCGCCAGTCGCATCGTCGGGCAAACGCGCGCCTGTAATGCGGTCGATTTTGATAAAGTGGCCACCGGGCGGCACACGGAATTTACCGGAGCCGTATTTTTCGACCGCTTTTTGCATAAATTCATCGAACACAGGCCCACAGAACCCACCGCCAGTGGCACCAGGCATCGCTTTAGGTCGATCAAAACCAATGTAGCAGCCAGCAACGATATTAGAGGTAAACCCAACGAACCAAGCATCTTTGCCTTCATTCGTCGTACCAGTTTTACCTGCAACAGGAACAGACAGATTGATCCGTCCGCTGGCAGTGCCGCGCGTGACAACGCCCTGCATCATTGAGGTCAATTGATACGCAGTGATCGCATTCATCACGCGTTCACGGTTCGACACAATCGTTGGCGCCAAGCCCGCACTGATGGCTGGCACCTCACATTCATCACAAACCCGCTGGTCATGACGATAAATTGTACGGCCCCAGCGATCTTGAACGCGGTCAACAAGCGTCGGTTCTACACGTTCACCACCGTTCGCAAACATTGCATATGACGCAACCATTTTGAACAATGTGGTTTCTTCAGCCCCCAAGGAGGACGCCAAATACTGGCCCATTTTATCATAGACGCCAAAACGTTCGGCGTATTTGGCGACAACATCCATCCCGACCTCTTGCGCCAAACGGATTGTCATCAAGTTGCGTGATTGTTCGATACCTGTTCGCAGCGGTGTTGGGCCGTAAAAACGCCTTGATGCATTCTTTGGACGCCAAACGCCTTGCGGCGTATTAATTTCAATTGGCGCATCGACGATGATGGTCGCAGGTGAAAAGCCCGAATCCAATGCGGCGGCGTAGACGAAGGGTTTGAACGAAGACCCCGGCTGACGCGTTGCTTGTGTTGCACGGTTTAGCTCGGAGTTCTGATATGAAAACCCGCCCTGCATCGCCAAAACACGACCGGTGTTGACGTCCATCGCCATAAAGCCACCCTGCACGCCCGGAACCTGACGCAAAGACCAACGGATCAAATCGCCAGTCCCGTTCTCACCAGATGTGATCTGCCGGACGTGAACAACGTCACCACGCTCGAAATTGTCTTTGAACGATCCCTTCATCCATTCGATGTCTTTGCGCGGCACTGACACCTCACCAACGGTTTCAACCATCAGCGACATAGATTTATCGCCCACGCTGTTCACAGCACCAACAAACCATTGACCATCAAGTTTGATGTCGCGCGCAACCGATACATCGCCCAAAGCCGCTTCCCACGTGCCGTCATCTAGCGTTGCAGCATCAATCGATTTGCCTGTACCAGTCCACGTTCCCCAACCGCGGTCAATCGTTTCAAGCCGCTGTTGCAAGGCATAAGACGCTTGTGTTTGCAGCTCAGGATCGATTGTCGCCCGAATGGACAAACCGCCCTCAAAGAACTCTTCTTCGCCAAAGTTCTTGGACAATTGGCGACGAATTTCGTCGGTGAAATATCCACGCGGAGGCAGCGCCTTGCGGTAGCTTTCATAGTCGCCGTTCTGAACGGATTTGATCGGTTGTGCTTTAGCGGTGTCATACTGCTCTTGCGTGATGTGACCGTTTTCAAACATTTCACGCAGGGCAACGTTGTTGCGGCGATCCATGGCGGCATCGTAATTCTTCACTGGGTGATAGGAATATGGCGCTTTTGGATGAATGGCCAAAAAGGCCGCTTCTTCAATCGTCAACTCACTCAGCGACTTGTTGAAGTAAGTCTGAGCCGCAGCAGTCACACCAAAAGACCGCGCCCCAAGGTCGATTTCGTTCAAGTACAGGGCCAGAATGTCGTCTTTTGAAAGCGTCTTCTCAATACGAGCCGCCAAGATAATTTCTTTAATTTTGCGTTCTGCAGACCGATCAGAGGACAGCAAAAAGTTCTTCATGACCTGCTGCGTGATCGTGGACGCACCGCGACAGCGTGCGCCCTGCGCACATTGGATGGCCGCTTTCACGATCCCGAGCGGATCATAGCCCTTGTGAGAATAAAAGTTTTTATCCTCAACAGAGATAAAGGCGTATTTTACCAGATCGGGAATTTCTTCAGCAGGCGTGTACAAACGGCGTTCACGCGCGAATTCATCGATGATCCGCCCCTCGCCCGAATAGATGCGGCTGATAGTCGGCGGCGTATAGTTTGCCAGCGCTTCGTGATCCGGCAGGTCTTGGCTATACATCCAAAACACGCCACCAATCACAGCCGCGCCCAAAAGAGCCGCCGTGGTGAGCCACGAAAAAATAGACCCTAAAAAGGATAAGATAAACCGAGCCAAAGTAAGAGCCTTTCCAGCAAGCGACAACACGAGTCACCGCTCGCGCCTAAATCTGCAGTTTCTCCATATACGCCAGCGTCGCGCGGGTCAAAACCATCGCGCGCAAATGTGAGCATAATTGTGCGCAAGATTGACCAAATCTACAGATCAGTCTTTAAAAAATCAAAGGAACGGAACGTCACCCAGCTAGGGTTTGACTTTCAAGGCAAGGGCCCGTTCTTCGTTTGCCCAGGCCGTCAAAGCATCCCGAATGGCCTGTGCCGCGGTGTTGCGCCAGTCCGCATCCACCAAATTAGCGCGATCTTGCGGCGAGGACAGAAAGCCAAGTTCAAGCAAAACCGACGGCACATCGGCTGATTTAAGAACCGAGAAGCCTGCCTCCATCCGCGGGTGTTTGTACATTTCGATCGACTTTTGCAGCCCATCCACCAGCGCGTTAGCCAATCTTTCTGTACGAGGTTCCGTTTCGGTGCGCGCCATATCCAACAAAACTGAGGCAATCACATCGTCATGGTCGGTTAAATCAATGCCCGCCAAAATATCAGCGCGATCATGACGTTCAGCAAGCCTCAAAGACGCCTCGTCAGTGGCACGTTCGGCCAAGGTATACACCGTTGCCCCTACCGCTTTTCCTTCCAAAACCGCATCAGCATGCAACGATAAAAATACGTCTGCCGCCACCGACCGCGCGATTGAAGTGCGGGTCTCAAGTGGGACGAAATTATCACCGTCTCGCGTCAGAATGACCTCAAAATCCCCAGCGCGGAGCAAGACATCACGCAACTCTTGCGCAAAAACCAACATCAAATCAGCCTCGCGCTGCCCATCACGTTCTGCACCAGGATCAATGCCACCATGCCCCGGATCCAAGACAACCCGCAAAGGACGCGACCCAAGTGGGGCTCGTGCGACATCCCCCAACTCGGCGGCATCTCCAGCCAGCGCAAATTGCGCCGTCACCGGCACGCCTGTTCTTTGCGAGAAGACCTCATCTTGAATTGAAACAAGGTTCACCTGTAGCACAGCTCCGTCAGGCGTGCGTTGCATCTGCGCGGTACTCACCACCAGTGGTGCATCCAAGTCGAGAACCATCCGTGACCATCCAGGGCGAAAGTTTCCCACCCGCACAGCCGCGATTTGATTGGCTTGATCAAAGGCTACAGGGTTAAACCCCGTCCAATCCACTTCAGCAAAATCAACGACCATGCGCCGCGGATCCGTTAAGGTAAAAATGCGATATGGCACAGGCTGACTGAGCGCCAATGTCAGGGACGCAGTGTTGGCATGTCCAACAACTTGCGAGCCGTCTGCGCGCACCTGCGCCAATGCAACAAGGTCCTGTTGGGCCACAACAGAAACGGGTGTGAACACAGTCCACACGCCAAAGGCCGCCGCCAGAACACAGGGTTTTAAAAACTGCATATTTACCTCATCTGGGCCATATCTTTGACCCTTGCGATGTAGCCTAGCGTGGCAAAACGAAAATTTCCAGAAAGGAAAAATAGTATTTATAGCCAACCTAGGAGGACGAAGCCGCACCCCGACGGGCTTGCATAAACGCCGTCAACCGACGCAGCCCCTCAATGATGTCCTCAGTTGAGCGCGCATAAGAAAACCGCAAGGTCTGCGCCCCGCGTTGCTTGTCGAAATCCAAGCCAGGTGTGACGGCAACGCCTGCCTGCTCTAAAATCTCCGCGCAAAACGCGCGACTGTCATCGGTCAAATCCGACACATCCGCGTAAATATAGAACGCGCCATCCGGAGGGGCGATTTTGTCAAATCCCGCTTTCGGCAAGTCCGCAAGCATCAATCTGCGATTTTCGGCGTAAACCTTTGTATGCGCTTCGCATTCCTCTGTCGCCTCAAGCGCACCCAATGCCGCAATCTGTGCCGCGTGCGGCGGGCAGATAAACAGGTTTTGTGCCAGACGTTCGACAACACGCACATGATCTTGCGGCACCACCATCCAACCAACACGCCAGCCGGTCATGGAAAAATACTTGGAAAACGAATTGATGACATAAACATCATCCGACACTTCCAAAGCTGAAACCGCGCGTCCCTCGTATTGAATGCCGTGATAAATCTCATCAGATATGAACGAAATATCTTTAGCAGCGCAAGTTTCGATCAATGCCGCCATGGCATCACTGTCCAACATGGTACCAGAAGGATTTCCCGGTGAGGCAACAATCAACCCATCCAAGTCACTTGGTAAGTCCTCTGGAACGGGCTGCAACCGGTTTTCAAGTTTTGATTGAATGCCAACGGGGTCTAGATCAAGCGCGCTCAAAATTTGCCGATAAGACGGATATCCAGGTTCACCAAGTCCGACCTTCGCCCCCGCATCAAAAAGCGCTGTGAAAGCCAAGATGAAAGCACCCGAAGACCCTGAGGTCACAACAACGCGTGCAGGGTCAAGGTCAATCCCGTACCATTTTTTGTAAAGATCAGCGATGCCACGACGCAATTCCGGCAACCCCAAAGCCACCGTATAGCCCATGGGCCCCTGCTCCATTTCTTGCGCCAATCGCGCGCGCGCTTTGCCCGGCGCACCTGTGGCTGGCTGCCCGACCTCCATATGAATGATGTGGCGCCCCTGTTCTTCAGCGGCGCGCGCGGCCTCCATCACATCCATGACGATAAACGGGTCAACAGCACTGCGGCGTGAAATTTTCATTTGCGATCACTCTCGAAACAGGTTTGCACCTACGGATGCCAGCGCACCACGCAAAATACAATGCCACAATCATACAGAATGCATCACTCTGTTCACAAAACTGTTTGCTAGACGCTCGTGCTGTGTGTGCTAGTCTTTGCAGTAACTAGAATTCGGAGAGATTTCATGCGCTTCACCCGCCCCCTTATGACGCTTTGCGCCAGTGCGCTCATGGCTTTTTCAGCCGCCGGCACAGGTTGGTCAAGCGACCTACAAGATCTGTCGGCGAAAGAACGCGACGCGTTTCGCGCCGAAGTGCGCGCCTACCTTTTGGACAACCCTGAAGTGCTGATGGAGGCGATTTCCGTATTGGAACAACGCCAAGCCCAACAGGCCGAAGTGTCAGATCGCCAGATGGTCGCAAACAATGCAGCGGCGCTTTTCGAGACCTCAACGGATTTGGTTTTGGGCAACCCTAACGGCGACATCACCATCGTTGAGTTTTTGGATTACCGCTGTGGCTACTGCAAAAAAGCCCATCCTGAGGTGAATGCATTGCTCGAAAATGATGGCAACATCAAATTGATCGTCAAAGAATTCCCAATCCTCGGGGACGCGTCTGTCCTCGCCTCACGCTTTGCGATTGCGACACACATCGTGGCAGGCGATGCGGCTTACGCAGACGTCCACGAAGCACTGATGAACGCGGGCAACAACGTGACCGAAGGCAGCCTGAAACGCCTGCTCCGCGGCACAGACGTTGACGTGGATGCGGTGATGGAGACGATGAATTCCGAAGAGGTCACTAAGATTATCGTGACCAACCGCGCGCTTGGTCAGGCGATGCAAATCAGCGGCACGCCGAGCTTTGTGTTTGAAACAGAAATGCTGCGCGGATACGTGCCTTATGACCGCATGATCCAATTGGTCACGGAGCTGCGCGCCGAGGGCTAAACCTTGCAATAGTGATGAAACGCAAAAGCCCCGCTCAATCAGCGGGGCTTTTTCATTGTGATTTGATTATTCCGCAGCTGCGTCTTCAGCTGCCATCTTAGCCGCAATCTCGGAAGCCTTCTTTTCGACCTGCTCGACAATATGTTCGACCATGTCATCGTTGGATTGTTTGTGAGATTGCTTCCCGGCCAAGTACACCATGCCAGAGCCCGCTCCGCCACCGGTCCAACCCACGTCGGTCATCAAAGCCTCACCCGGCCCGTTCACAACGCAACCAATAATCGACAGGCTCATTGGGGTTTTGATGTGCTCCAAACGCTTTTCCAACGTCTCGACGGTTTTGATCACGTCAAAGCCTTGGCGCGCACAGCTTGGGCAAGAAATGATGTTCACACCGCGGTGGCGCAAGCCCAACGATTTGAGGATCTCATAGCCTACTTTAACTTCTTCGACAGGATCAGCAGACAATGACACACGAATGGTGTCGCCGATGCCAGCCCACAGCAACTGCCCCATGCCAATCGCAGATTTGATCGTTCCAGAGGTCAAGCCGCCGGCTTCGGTGATGCCCAAATGGATCGGTGCATCTGTAGCTTCAGACAACTGTTGATACGCAGCCGACGCCATAAACACGTCAGACGCTTTCACTGAGATCTTGAACTCGTGGAAATCGTTGTCTTGCAGAATCTTGATGTGATCCATACCACTTTCGACCATCGCGTCGGGGCACGGCTCGCCATATTTATCCAACAGATGTTTTTCCAAAGAACCAGCATTCACACCGATGCGGATAGAGCAGCCATGATCCTTGGCCGCCTTGATCACTTCCTGAACCCGCTTTTCATCGCCGATATTGCCAGGATTGATGCGCAGACATGCAGCCCCTGCTTCGGCGGCTTCGATCGCGCGCTTGTAGTGGAAATGAATGTCGGCAACGATCGGCACCGGACTTTCGCGGCAAATCTCTTTGAGCGCTTTTGTAGCCCCCTCATCAGGCGCGGACACACGTACGATATCTGCACCAGCATCGGCCGCACGGATCACCTGATCCAAGGTTGCGCGCACATCTGAGCTGTCGGTATTGGTCATGGTTTGAACAGAAATCGGCGCGCCGCCCCCAACGGGCACATTGCCTACCATAATTTGGCGGCTTTCACGACGATAGATATTTCGCCATGGGCGGATGTGGTTCAAAGACATGGAACACCTTTCGGATCAAAGAGCGGCTGTGCGCTATAGATAAGATGGAGTTCCAAGCGGGGCAATGCCACAATGCGCACATTCAGCGCAAAGCCGCGCACAGTCGCACCGCGCATCACAAGAGAACCATCAGTGAAGGGGTGGATTTACTCGGCAGCCGTGTTTTGAGCGACTTTAAACATCTCAGCAACAAAATCATTTGCGGCCAAATCAACTTGCTCAAAGGTTGTTGAGATATCAATTTCAGACAAAGCGATCTTTTTCACAACCACGCCCGACTTTCCTGCGGGGCCGAATGCCTGTCCGTTAACGGCAAAGTAAACACCGCCCGCATTGCCCGCACGCAAGAGCGGCGGCTGTTCGGTGGCAGGTAGAACATAGCGCTCGCCGGAATCCATGATTTTTTCCAAAAGCACAGAGCCATCAGCAGAACTCACGCGCACCCACGATGGACGCACAGCAATCAAAGCAACTTCGGGTGCTGCCTCTTCCACAACTTGCACTGCAGGTTCGTCAACGATAAACGCAGCTGCGTCAGCCAATTGGTTCGACATGGCGGAAAGGCGTTCTTCGGCGCTTTCTTGTGCCAATGCGCCACTACGACGCGGGTCAAGGGTCGCAATTGGTCCATCACGCGGAACGAGAACCGGCGTGTTCAACGCCTGTGGTCGATACAAACGATCCAACGCTTCAGACGCGCCATAGTTCACATCAACGCTTTCGTTCAAACCAGCAACAACGATGGGATTTTCGGGCAAGGTTGTCGTCTCAGACGCAACACCGGGCGCTTGATCGACGGGAGCCAGTTGCACCTTTTGAATTTCTTGCAATACGGACCAACCGCCATAGCCAATCACCCCTACGAGGGCGAGCAAAACAGCTGTGGAACCAATGGCCCCCGGCTCAATCCGTGACAGAAAGCTTTCGCCGCGCGGCACGAAGGTTGCATTCGGGTCGGAAAAAGGATTGTCAGACTTGCGTGTTGCCGCAGCCGCAGCGGATGATTTGCGCGAAGTTGAGGCTTCTGGCGACATGCCATGCGCAACGGCGAAACCACTTTCGGAACTAAAGCGCTCGTAAGCCCACTCAGGATCAAGATTGAGGTAGCGCGCATAGGACCGCACATAGCCAGCAATAAAGCCTTGAGTTTCGAATACAGAAGGGTCGGAGTTTTCAATCGCAGCAATATAAGTTGCTTTGATTTTCAGTTCGCGCTGGACGTCGAGAAGGGATTTTCCAAGAGTCGCGCGTTCCCCGCGCATGACGTCCCCAAGCTTAAGCTCGAAATCGTCAAAACCGCGTGGCTGCTGTACCTCTTCGACTGGTGGTTTATTCCACCGTCCCAACATGCGCATACTTCGATTTGCCCCAATTTGATCCAGCGATTCGTTCACCAGATCACTATTTAGTTATCATATGCCCAACAAGCACGCACAGAGGGAAAGTGGGTTACCCTGCCATTTCGGCACGATTCAGCGCACAATGCGACCAAAGTTCGTCCAAAGCGCGCACCAATACATCCATTTCGCGCGGGCCGTGAACTGGCGATGGGGTAAAGCGAAGCCGCTCTGTGCCGCGTGGAACTGTCGGGTAATTGATCGGCTGAACGTAAATTCCGTAGCCATCAAGCATCATGTCAGACATCAGCTTCGTATGCTTAGGATCACCCACAATCAGCGGCACAATGTGACTGCCATGATCAACGATCGGCAAGCCCATGCCCTTAAGACGCAGCTTAAGGATTTTGGCTTGCGTTTGATGCTGCTCACGCAACCCTTGATCAATTTTCAGATGCGCAATGGATGCGGCAGCGCCCGCAACAACAGCAGGTGGCAAGGACGTGGTAAAGATGAAGCCCGGCGCGTACGACCGAATGGCGTCACACATCTTCGCAGAGGCGGCAATGTACCCACCAAACACACCGACCGCTTTACCAAGCGTGCCGTTGATAATATCAAGGCGGTGCATCAGACCATCGCGCTCTGCAATCCCTGCCCCGCGTTCGCCGTACATCCCAACCGCGTGCACTTCGTCGATATAGGTCAGCGCGTTAAATTCATCGGCCAAATCGCAGATCTCTTCGATCGGACCGAAATCGCCATCCATAGAATAAATAGATTCAAAAGCGATCAGCTTTGGCACGTTTGGATCGTCGGCCTCAAGCAATTCGCGCAAGTGAGCGACATCATTGTGACGGAAAATACGCTTTGCGCCCCCATTGCGGCGCACACCTTCAATCATTGAGGCGTGGTTGAGTGAATCCGAGTAAATAATTAGGCCCGGGAAAAGCTTCGGCAACGTCGACAAAGTCGCATCATTGGCGATGTAGGCAGAAGAAAACACCAAGGCCGCTTCTTTTTGGTGCCAATCGGCCAACTCAGCCTCAAGACGTTTGTGGTAAACGGTTGTGCCCGAAATATTGCGTGTACCACCAGAGCCTGCGCCCGTGGCTTCTACCGCTTCTTTCATCGCTTCAAGAACAACAGGGTGCTGGCCCATGCCCAAGTAGTCATTGCCACACCAAACCGTCACAGGCTGTTGCGTCCCATCAGGCTTGTTCCACACAGCATGCGGGAAATTCCCGCGCTCCCGTTCGATATCAATGAACGTCCGGTAGCGGTCTTCATCGTGCAAACTTTGAAGCGCTTCATCGAGCTGTGCAGTGTAGTTCACGGGTCGTCCTTTCGTGCGTTCGTCGTCGGCCGTTTTGGCGGCCTGATACTCAACTTGCAAAACATATTCAAAAAACGCAAGATATTTAAGTAATCAACTGTGCGACTTGTTCTGTCGACTTTGTGTAGCTTCTAGCAAAAACATTTGGGAATGATCTATATCAAACTGCACCCCGCGACTGGACACCGCAGGTCATCACAGTAAATTGGCACCACTTTCCCCTCTCCCCACTCAAAGTGCACAAGGCGTTTTTACAATGAACACCCGTCTCGATCCTGTCCTGTCCAATATTGATGCTGATCTGCCCAATGCTCTTGAGCGTCTGTTGGACCTCATGCGCCTTAAATCCATTTCGACAGATCCCGCATACAAAGATGATTGTGCTGCCGCTGCTGAATGGTTGGTCAAAGACCTGACGTCGATTGGCATCGATGCTTCGATTTACGAAACGCCGGGACACCCAATGGTCATGGGACATATCGACGGACCTGAAAATTCCAGCGCACCGCACCTCGTCTTCTATGGCCACTACGACGTTCAACCTGTTGATCCCATTGAACTTTGGGATGCTGATCCATTTGATCCTCAGATTGAATCGACCGCCAAAGGCCAAGTGATCCGTGGGCGAGGATCGTCCGATGACAAAGGCCAATTGATGACATTTGTTGAGGCCTGCCGTGCGTGGAAAGCCGAACACGGAGAACTCCCCTGCGAGATCACGTTCTTCTTCGAAGGCGAGGAAGAAAGCGGCTCCCCATCGCTCGTTCCCTTCATGAAAGAGCACGCAGACAAGCTCAATGGCGACGTGGCTTTGATCTGTGATACGGGCCTCTTCGGTCACGACACACCCGCAATTGTCACCATGTTGCGCGGGCTTATGGGTGAAGAAATTGTGATCACTGCGGCAAACAAAGACCTGCATTCTGGCATGTTCGGCGGTATTGCGCGCAATCCGATCCGCGTTTTGACCAAGATTCTGGCTGGCCTGCACGACGACTCAGGTCGCGTCACCTTGCCGGGCTTTTACGACGGCGTGCCAGAATTATCCGATGAGTTGCGCGCACAATGGGACGCATTGGCCTTTAAACCAGAGCAGTTCTTGGGCGAAGTCGGCCTGAATATCCCCGCAGGCGAAGACGGTAAAACTGGCTTGCAAATGATTTGGTCAGAGCCAACCCTTGAATTCAACGGCATCAATGGCGGCTACACAGGTGCTGGGTTCAAGACCGTTTTGCCGTCACAAGCCTCGGTAAAACTGTCCGCGCGCTTGGTCGGCGACCAAGACCCTCATAAAATTCGGGCTGCCCTGCACGACCATGTGCGCGCGAACCTGCCTGACGATTGCACTGTAGAATTTCACCCACATGGCGCATCACAAGCGTCAGTCATGTCGACCGATCACCCTGCATTTGAAAAAGCCCGCGCGGCACTTTCAGACGAATGGCCCAAAGATGCCGCGTTCGTTGGCTGCGGCGGGTCCATCCCAATCGCGGGGCATTTCAAAACAATCGTTGGGGTCGACGCAATGTTGGCGGGGTTTGGGCGTGATGATGACCAAATTCATTCACCAAACGAAAAATACGACGTCGAGTGTTTCCACAAAGGCATGCGCTCTTGGGCACGCATCTTGGATGCCGTGTCAAAAGACTAAAGCGCAAGTTTGCGTTTAAATGCTTATTCAGCGTGGGTGTCTTTGAGGTAAGCCTCTGCATCCGCGCTGTTTTGCAACAGGGTCTCAACACCATTTGACAGCGCGAAAACAACACCCTGATGATGCGGCAGTTGCGCGATCTCTGACATCGACAGCCCACGGATCAATCCGCGCAAGAATGCAGACACCACCCCATGTGAGACAATTACAGTCGGTCCGGTAAGTCCCGCGAGATAGCGACGGCATCTTAGATCAAGCGCCTCTGCCCCTTCGCCATCTGGTGCAGATAAAAACAGATCGAACATGTCTTTTTCTTGCGCTGATCCACCACGTTCGGCGACAACATCGGCACGCAAGCGGCCCTCCCAACTGCCAGCGGAAACTTCGACCAACCCGTGCACAGCTTCAACCGTGTGACCATTCGCTGCGCAAACAGCCGTGTCCCATGCGCGCGCAAGTGGACTGGCATGAATTGAAATCTGAGGGAATGCGGTCAAAATGGGCTCTAATATAGCCCTTTGAGCCAACGCTTGCGCCTGTCCTTTTTCAGTCAAAGGACTATCCAGACGGCCCTGCAAGCGACCTTCAAGGTTCCACTCAGTTTGACCGTGACGCAAAAGAAAGATGGGGTGTTTTATCATGCAAATTAAGTAGCTTGTGGCAAGAAGTGGCGCAACGAAAAAGGGCACACCTTTCGGTATGCCCTTCGAATTTCGGTGGTGGGTCGTGAGAGGCTCGAACTCCCGACATCTTCGGTGTAAACGAAGCGCTCTACCAACTGAGCTAACGACCCGCCGTGGCGCGGTATGTAGCCTTAGCTTGAACCCGATGCAAGGGGCATCGAGAACTTTTTTAGCTTTCTTCTACAATCGATTAATCCGATTCAGATGACGTCGTCTTATCAGCGCTCGCACTTGAAGCACTGCCCGCAATCATACCTTTTGCGCGGCGTAATTTCGTGATCATCACAAACGCGTTTTCTACTTCCTTGTAACGATTTACCGTCATTTTTCCGAGGGGCGGCACGTTAAGTTCTGCACCGTCTTGCAGCAGATCGCCCAATTCTTTGAGCGTCGCCTCGACAACTGATTTGGCCTGACTTTTTTTGACCCCAGACCGTTCGACAATTCGATCGATGAACTCTTTTTTCTTTATAACATTGACGACGCTAACGTCTCCATCCGAAGAGACTTCATTTGCACCAGACGTTTCTTCTGAAACGACCTCCAGTGCTTTGGGTTCTACATCAGTGGTGCTGGATTTTTGTGAGCTTTTAGCCGCCATGTTGCAGACCTTTTTGAATGAGAATTTCCGCGAACCCTACATCACTACACTTGTGTGAAGCAATTGGGATTAAGTCAAAACCGTATTATAAGGCGCACCGTGCAGGCGGCACCCACATATCTGCGCCACCAGCAACGCAAGTTGAAACCGCAACCCACAGCTTGCTACGCAAAAAAGGCCCTCCATTTCGGAAGGGCCTTTTGTCATTTCAGGCTGTCACACATTGTGAGCGACAAACCGTTTTGCTGATTTGATCAGTGTGCGATGGCTGCAGGTATTGCAGCTGGCGCCGTCGCTTTTGCCAAACGCGCCGCGTCGTCAGCTTCTTGGTCCCAATCGATCGCTTCTGGTGCGCGTACCAAAGCGTGTTTGAGCACTTCGGAAACATGCGTCACAGGAATAATCTCGAGACCTTCTTTGACATTGTCAGGAATGTCCGCAAGATCTTTGACGTTTTCCTCAGGGATCAACACAGTGGTAATGCCACCGCGCAAAGCCGCCAAAAGCTTTTCTTTCAAGCCGCCAATCGCAGTTGCATTGCCACGCAATGACACCTCACCCGTCATAGCAATATCTTTGCGCACCGGAATTTTGGTCAACACAGACACGATCGTTGTCACCATCGCCAAACCGGCAGATGGACCATCTTTCGGAGTCGCACCATCAGGCACGTGCACGTGAATATCGAGCGTATCGAACACAGGTGGTTTGATGCCGATTTCTGGCGCAATCGACCGTACATAGCTTGATGCGGCATCGATGGATTCCTTCATCACATCGCCCAGCTTACCAGTTGTTTTCATCCGGCCTTTGCCAGGCAAACGCAGAGCTTCGATTTGCAACAAATCACCGCCAACAGATGTG
The DNA here is from genome assembly GCF_039769035.1 of Pacificibacter sp. Taxonomy (NCBI): domain Bacteria; kingdom Pseudomonadati; phylum Pseudomonadota; class Alphaproteobacteria; order Rhodobacterales; family Roseobacteraceae; genus Pacificibacter; species Pacificibacter sp. Next base: position 4,984 of record NZ_JBDMZG010000076.1, on the reverse strand, counting down.
TAAGCCAACCCCGTCACGACGCCAATTTGGTCTTCCTTTTCGGCCAAACCGTAACGCATCTTTTTGACGCCCAAGAACTCTTCAAGATTCTTCGGTGTAACCTCAACAGATGTCGTTTTCTTTTTCACAATTTGCGTCAAAGACTTACGCGCAACTTTTGCCATTTCACGTTCAAGGTTTCGCACGCCAGCTTCGCGCGTGTAGTAGCGGATGACATCCGTGATCGCGTCATCGGAGATAGAAAACTCAGACGCTTTCAAACCATGATTTTTGATCTGTTTCGGGATCAAGTGCTGTTTTGCGATCTCTGCTTTTTCGTCTTCGGTGTAGCCAGACAATGGAATGATTTCCATCCGATCCAAAAGCGGACCAGGCATGTTGTAGCTGTTAGACGTTGTCAAGAACATCACGTTTGACAAGTCGTACTCAACCTCCATGTAGTGATCTACAAATGTAGAGTTCTGTTCTGGATCAAGCACTTCGAGCATCGCAGATGCCGGATCGCCACGCATATCCTGACCCATTTTGTCGATCTCATCGAGCAAAATAAGCGGGTTGGTTGTCTTGGCTTTTTTCAGCGCCTGAATGATCTTACCGGGCATAGAGCCGATGTAAGTCCGGCGGTGACCGCGGATTTCAGATTCGTCGCGCACGCCACCAAGTGAAATGCGAATAAATTCACGGCCAGTCGCCTTGGCAACCGATTTACCAAGCGAGGTTTTACCCACACCAGGAGGACCCACAAGGCACATAATTGGCCCTTTGAGCTTTTGACTGCGTTGCTGCACCGCGAGGTATTCAACAATGCGTTCTTTAACTTTATCGAGACCGTAGTGATCCTTATCGAGCACCTCTTCAGCCCGTTTCAGATCCTTTTTCACGCGGGATTTGACGCCCCATGGAATAGACAGCATCCAGTCCAGATAGTTGCGTACAACTGTGGCCTCAGCGGACATTGGGCTCATAGATTTGAGCTTTTTCAACTCAGCAGCGACTTTTTCAGCGGCTTCTTTGGAGAATTTGGTTTTGGCGATTTTCTCTTCGAGTTCGTTGATCTCGTTCGCGCCCTCTTCACCGTCGCCAAGTTCCTTTTGAATGGCCTTCATTTGCTCATTCAAATAGTACTCGCGCTGCGTCCGCTCCATCTGGGATTTGACGCGTGTTTTGATCTTTTTCTCGACCTGAAGCACGGACATTTCGCCCTGCATAAGTCCGTAAATCGCCTCAAGACGTTCTTCAACTGTCAGCGTTTCAAGCAAGCTTTGTTTTTGGGCAACTTCAACACCCAAATGCCCCGCGACAAGATCCGCCAATTTGCTTGGATCTTTGGTGTCATCGACAGCTGTCAAAGCTTCTTCGGGGATGTTTTTCTTGATCTTCGCGTAATTTGAAAACTCTTCGGTGACAGAGCGCACAAGCGCGATCACGGCTTCAGGGGTGCCTTCGGCTTCCTCCAACGGGGAAATCGTGGCCTCAAAATAGCTTTCGTTTTCAACAAAATCATTGATTTTGACACGCTTTTCGCCCTCGACAAGCACTTTGACGGTGCCATCTGGGAGCTTGAGCAATTGCAGTACATTCGCCAAAACGCCGGTCCGGTAGATACCATCAGCTTCGGGTTCGTCGATCGACGGATCAATCTGAGCGCTCAAAAGGATTTGTTTGTCGTGAGACATCACTTCCTCAAGCGCATTTACAGATTTTTCACGCCCGACAAACAAAGGCACGACCATATGTGGGAAAACCACAATATCGCGCAGTGGAAGTACGGGGTACGATTGAAGTTGCTCGTGCATTTTGTGTCCTTATTTTGCAAAAGAGCCCAATCCCGCTTTGCGGCAATCCTTGGCCCTTTCCTGACTTGGTCCATCACATTTGGGCATAGCGGCCCATAAGTTCAACCAAGCACAGCTGGATTACTTAGGAGTTTGCCCGCCTTCGGCACAACTCGCAACCGTAGAAATGGCAAAAATTCGCGTGATTTTGTCAAGATCTACGCAAGAAGTTCAGATCAGGCGCATATTTAGCGCGTCTGACTAAATTCACGACGACTTTACGTTCGGCTAAAGCGGCTCGATGTCGCCCAAGGCCCGTTGGGCATGGAAATCAGCTTCCCAATCGTCAAAAGTGCCTGCTGCGATCGCGTCGCGCATGCCCTGCATGATGTCTTGGAAGTAGTGCAAATTGTGCCACGTCAGCAGCATGCCCGAGATCATTTCGTGCGAGCGATACACGTGATGCAGATAGGCGCGCGAATATTGCGTACACGCTGGGCAACCACAGGCCTCGTCCAATGGGCGCGGATCGTCGGCATGGCGGGCGTTTTTCAGGTTCAGCGCTCCGCGACGGGTGAACACTTGACCGTTGCGACCTGAGCGAGATGGTAAAACGCAATCCATCATATCGATGCCACGTTTCACGGCACCCACGATATCATCAGGCTTACCCACGCCCATCAAGTAGCGTGGTTTGTCTTGGGGCAGAAAATCAGGCGCGTAGTCCAGCACGCCAAACATCGCCTCTTGCCCCTCGCCCACGGCCAATCCGCCAACAGCGTAGCCGTCAAATCCGATATCAACGAGCGCTTTGGCGCTTTCTTCACGCAGATCGGGCGTCACGCCGCCTTGCATGATGCCGAACAAAGCATGTCCGGGACGGTCGCCAAATGCGTCTTTTGAGCGCTGCGCCCACCGCATCGACATGCGCATGGATTTAGCCACATCTTCGTCACTTGCTGGCAGCGCAGGGCATTCATCGAAACACATCACGATGTCAGAGCCGAGCAGTTTTTGAATCTCCATCGAGCGTTCCGGCGTGATGACATGCTTAGAGCCATCCACGTGAGAGGCAAAGGTCACGCCCTCTTCATTGAGCTTGCGCAGGCCCGCGAGGCTCATTACTTGAAACCCGCCACTGTCGGTCAAAATTGGCCGATCCCAGTTCATGAACTTGTGCAGCCCACCCAAGCGATCAATACGTTCCGCCGTGGGACGCAGCATCAAGTGATAGGTGTTCCCCAGTAAAATATCCGCCCCTGTCGCGCGCACGCTTTCGGGCATCATCGCTTTCACCGTGCCAGCCGTGCCCACAGGCATAAAGGCAGGCGTGCGAATGTCGCCGCGTGGGGTTGAGATCACGCCCGTGCGGGCCTTGCCATCTGTGGCATCGAGGGAAAATGAGATTCGTTGTGTCATGGATCAGGACTTAGCGCTAAATGCAGGCGTGGACCAGAGGGGCGCAACGTGCAGATGTCTGACCGACACCGACACTCTGTACGGCCAGTGTCGTGACTTCAAAATGCAAAAGCCCGCCAATCTGTTTGGCGGGCTTTCGTTTTTGGGCCTTAAAGGCATCGATCAAACTGGATCTAAGCCTTGTCTTCTGGGATCACCAAAGACAGGATTATTGCGCTTAGACCGGCCAAGGTGATCGGGGCGGCGAACACCTGCTTCATGAAGGTCGGCAAATGCTGTGTTGCATCAGGCACAAGCGTGACGCCCAGCGCGAGGCCGAAGGACACCGCCATGATGTAGACACGGCGCAAAGTCATTTCTTGAGACGCCAGAATGCGAATGCCTGCAACCGCGATAGACGCAAACAAAACAACCGTTGCCCCACCCAATACAGGCTTTGGAATGATCAAGAAGAAGGCGCCAACGATAGGAAACAGACCCATCAAAACCAAAAAGCCGCCAATCCACATGCCGACGTGACGACTGGCCACGCCTGTCATTTGGATAACGCCGTTGTTTTGCGAAAACGTTGTGTTTGGAAAAGTATTGAACACAGCCGCAATTGCGGAGTTCACACCGTCACCCAAGACGCCACCTTTGATGCGCTCCATATAGACATCACCCTCAACAGGTTCACCTGCAATAACGGAGTTCGCGGTCAAATCGCCCGAGGTTTCAATCGCAGTCACCAAATACAAAAACGCGATTGGCAAGAACAAACCGAAATCAAAGCTGATGCCATATTTAAACGGAATTGGCAGAGCAAACAGTTGTGCATTGCTCAGCGCGCCGAAATTCACCAAGCCAAAGAAACTAGCTACAATTGTGCCGACAATCAAACCGATCATGATGGCAGCAATGCGCAGCATCGGATTACCCAAGAACGTTGTGACAAGGATCACAGCAACAACCAAAAGCCCCAACAACAAGTACAAAGGCTTACCAAGATCATCACCCGCAGTCGCGCCACCGGCAAAATCGGTAAAGCCCGCTTTGATCAAACTGAGGCCAATGATGGTAATTACCACTCCTGTGACTGTCGGCGTGATAATGCGCTTAAGCTTATCCAAGAACCGCGACAGGATGATCTCGATCACAGACCCCGCAAGACACAAACCAAAGATCATCGCCAAGATATCTTCTGACGTGCCGCCTTGTCCCTTAACGGCGAAGCCTGCTGCGAGAATAGCGCCAAGAAAGGCAAAGGACGTGCCCTGCACACTGAGCAATCCCGACCCAACAGGCCCGATCCGCTTACATTGAATAAAGGTGGCCACGCCTGACACGAAGAATGCCATCGCAATGAGATAGGGAATGTTTTCCCCAAGTCCCAAAACGCCGCCGATAATCAACGAGGGTGTCGCGATCCCTACAATTGATGCCAGTACGTGTTGAAACGCTGCCAACGCAGCTTTCGGCGGTGGTGGTACATCAGTGAGCTTATACACCAATTGTGTGTTCTGTTCTGTCATTGTCGTCCCCTTATGTCCGATGGATAAAGACTGCTCAGTTTGCTGTGACATGAAAAGCGTTAGACCTTTTGTAGACGCACCCGATGTCTTCATAGCTCCTTGTTGGCGCTATTTTGGGCAGATTGGCGGCCTTATGGGGTATAGTGCTGCGAAATTAAGCAATAATGTCAAGCTTTTCTCCTCTCTCCTCTCTCCTCTCTCCTCTCTCCTCTCTCCTCTGTGAAATCCTAGGTCGGTAATTCGGCCTCAACGACTAACTATCCAAAACTCAAAAAATCA
>NZ_JBDMZG010000075.1:0-4182 GCF_039769035.1 Pacificibacter sp. | reverse complement strand
TGGAAGCCCCTCCTAACAGACTACAATATAAGCCACACTTTGAAGCAAGTTCCTAGACACAAAACTCCGATCACCAATCTACTGCGCTAGGCATTAGTCTTTGCCGAAAAGGGCCTCTAATTCAGCCACAGAGGTAGGTGGGCTGTCCTCTACAAAGTCATGCAGTCGAGCTGCAGCTATGGCTCTCTTTTACTACAATCCAATACAAGTTTCTATTTGTCTGATTGAGTCAAGGCGAGGGATGTTTACCTAGTGGCTGTGGCCATGACCGTCAGGTCCATCGTCATCTAAAGAGCCATGGATGGCAAATTGGTTCAATCCCGCATCTTGCGATTCAATCATGCGAAACCCCTCTTTCACGCCGGAGCCTGTCAACTCGCGCACCACTGTGAGCAAAGTATTAGGGTCGTGGTCGTTGCAAAGCTCGGTCATATGCACCAATTCTTCTTCTGCAACTTGGCCTGCTTCCTCTAGGGACGGGGCGCCATAGATTTGAACAAAGTGCCGTGCTAAGGAGTCCTTGAGAAACGCGTATTCTGATGGTTCAATTTTGGTTGTAGCCACAAATGTTACGCGGCCAAAGGTCTCCACACCAAGCCAACCGTTGGAAAAGGCTTGCCGCGACTTTCCAGTCAAATCAGCTTCTGTCCAATTGGAAAATTCAAAGCCGCCCGAGATACACCATTCACCAGTGCGCGCAGGCGAGTGAAAGACATTCATATCGCTTTCGTCAAAATGTATTGCGCGCGCCAGCATCATATCAGTTGCCCTCCAGTACGGAACTTAATGGGATGAGTTGGGTAGTCACTTCAGATCGAAGCAGCATTCCGAATTTCTCGTCTACGCCAAGAAAAGTGCCGGCCTGTCCATGAATCTTTATGTCTTCGCCAATGCCATGCGCCAGACCGCGCCAATTAGAATGCAAAGATTTTACCCCATCTTCGCTCCAGGTGTTGATGCCAACCAAAGTGTGTTTAACCCAAGACTCCAATAGACCCAGTGCGTTAACCTCTGCGCAGCCCTCAGCATAGAGTGCAGTGTGGTCTGGTGTTTCGCCCGGTGCATCACTTTCTGGCCAGAGGGGCAGGGTCAATCCAACTACTATCCAATCGGGCAGCGCATCGGTATCCACGGTAGACGCTGCAACCCGTAAAGCGCCGCAGCGGGCTCCATTGATCCGCAAACCGCCGGCCCACTCGAGCTGAACTGCCACCTCAGGTGGCGCCAGAGCGCCCAAGGCGTTTTGAAAACCAATACCACAAAGCGGCAGCACGGCCATGGCCTCTTCGAGCGTCACATCTGGAGCGAAAACAATCGCCGCTTCAAGCGTATTAGCAGCCAAATTATAGACTACCAACCCGGCATCACAGCCACGGGTAGCCTCTGCGCGGGCCTTTTCAAAGGGATTAATCTGGCCGCTGATGGCCAGTCCGCTGAAGAGTGGGGGAAAGCTTGGTCTTTGATTTTCTGTCATGCCTGACCGCTTTCAATCAAAGATTTTGCCAGGCTGCGGAAAGCTTGTGCCTGAGTAGAATTGGGTTTGGAGACAACAATCGGTGCCCCACCATCGGCAGCCAAACGAATGTCGAGATGAAGCGGAATTTCGGCTAGTAGCGGTACGTTCAATTTCTTGGCCTCCTCGCTAACGCCACCATGTCCAAAGACATGCTCTTCATGGCCACATTGCGAGCAGATATGCGTGCTCATATTTTCAATCATACCAATGATAGGTGTTCCCAATTGATTAAACATATCAATGCCTTTTCGTGCATCCATAAGTGCAACATCCTGCGGCGTGGACACAATAATTGCCCCATCTACATGGGCTTTCTGGGCAAGGGTCATATTTACGTCGCCTGTGCCAGGCGGCAAATCGACAATCATTACATCCAACGCGCCCCATTGTACTTGTGTGAGCATTTGTTGCAAGGCGCCCATGAGCATCGGACCACGCCAGACCACCGCTTGATCCTCATTGGTCATTAGTCCAATAGACATCATCGTCACACCAAAATTTCGTAGTGGTAAAATGATCTTGCCATCCGGGCTTTGCGGACGGCCAGACACGCCAAGCATGCGGGGCTGTGATGGTCCATAGACGTCTGCATCAAGCATGCCAACCCGACGCCCTTCTGCGGCCAAAGCACAGGCCAAATTGGCCGCAACAGTTGATTTTCCTACGCCGCCTTTGCCAGAGGCCACAGCAATAATGCGATCTACGCCTGGAATTTTTTCTGGGCCTGCGGGCTCAGCCTTTCTGGTGGGCGATAGGTCAGGCGGGGCGGAAGGTTTGCTGTGAGCCGTCATCACGATGGATACTGGCGCACAACCAAGGGCCGCAAGTTTTCTTTCTGCTTCGGCCTTAGCCGGTTCAAAGGGGTCGGGGGAGCTCACTTCCATTACAAATCGGACAGCGCCACCGGTTACTGAAAGAGCGCGAACCAATCCTGCTTCGACCAGATCTACGCCAGAGGGCGCTTGGATCGTTTTGAGGCAAGCGAGTACCTCTTCGCGGGTTACTGACATTTAATTACTTTCAATTTTACCGGTGACGACATGTTCGAAATCCAGTCCCTCAAGGGTGAGGACCATTTTGGCAGAATAGCTTTTCCCGGCGGTATCTGGTACCGCACGCAATGCGTCTTCAATCGCTTGCTGTGAGGTAACTCCAACTTGCTTGAGAAATTTTCGCATGGACATATTTAACTCTTCGCTCATCGAACGTTCCTTTTAGTTGCTGCAAATGTTGACGTTTGAATCCTACTGCCCCTAGGGTGAATTGCAAGTTGGGGCAAATTGGGGAAATAGGTGAAATGTTTAAAGCTTTGGTGATATGTTGGGCTCTGTTTGCCGCACCCGTTTTGGCCCAAGAAAAATCCTTTACCCTGCAAGCCCCCTCTGCCTTTAAAGACAGTGGCTTTCTGAGGTATCTTTTGCCTCGTTTCTCTTTGAAAACAGGCACAAAAGTCTATCTCTTGCAAGGTGGCGCTCAGGCGCGCTTCGGGGCAGAAGGCACGCCTGTGTTTCGCGAAGGCGCTAGATTGTGGCGGTTTGCTTCGGGTGGTCATCCCGCCGCTGAGCGGTTTGAAATTTGGCTCTTGTCGGATACGGGCAAACTCACAATTGAGGAGTTTGCCCCAAATGGAATCGCGGTGTTTCAAGCGAAAATTGAGACGGCAGCTGTTGCGAAACCTAAGCCGCTGACTGGAGACGCGGCTCTGGGTGCGCGGGTTAGTTTGGAAAAATGCGGTCGTTGCCATGTTGTTCATGAAAGCAATCGGATGAAGGCCATAGGCTCGACCCCTTCGTTTGCGCTCATGCGCAATTTTAAAGATTGGCGTCGCCGATACGAGGCATTCTATCTCCTCAATCCACACCCTGCGTTCACTCAAGTGTTTGAGGTGACCGATCCCTTTGCCGCTCATTTGCCCTCTCCAATCGTACCGATTGAGGTCTCCTTGGACGAAATTGCGGCCATTGTGGCCTATGTGGCGACCATTCAGCCGGCTGATTTGGGATCGCCTATCCAATCTCAATGATCCCGGCGCTTTGACAGATAATCGTCTGTTGTGCGTACCCGAGGGCGGGCGTCACCTTGGAACGGATTGTCTGTTGAGTGATACTGTGCCTGAATACGGCAGTTGTCGCACATTTGGATCATCTTTGACGCGGCCGGATTTGCAAACATCGCATGATTTCCCGCTAGTTTCTCAGTGATCTTCTCAACCGTAGATTTCACGCCAAAAAGTGATCCGCATTCGATGCAGGCGAAGGGTTCTTCTTCATGCAAAACCTTTTGTGTAAAGGCTTGATCTGTGAGATCCATCTGCGGTTTCAAAGAAATGGCCTTCTCTGGACAAATATTGCTGCAGAGGCCGCATTGCAGACAGGCGTCTTCTTGAAACCGTAGTTGTGGCAGATCTTCATTGTCTCCCAAGGCACCAGAGGGGCAAAGGGAGACGCAGGCCAGGCAGAGGCTACAGGCTTCTGTGTCAATTAGGACTGCCCCATAGGGCGCCCCGATCGGTAGGTTGAGCACATTTGCCTCTGGCTGAAGAGCTTTAGCAGCTAAACGTGCCACTTGCCGCCGAGAACCGATTGGCAAAATCGGAGCGCAGGCTATTTCGACTGCCGTCCCGGAATACAACATGTCGCATAAAGCTTCTGGGTCCGTAGGTTGCA
>NZ_JBDMZG010000074.1:0-23181 GCF_039769035.1 Pacificibacter sp. | reverse complement strand
CCGCGTTGACCCAAAATTAGTTCTCATGCCTTGTTCCTTAACATTTATTTCTATTCAATTTGTGCAATTATATTTGACCTGTATTTATAGGTAGAGCGGATTGTTAGTCTTGGCCAGTCACCAGGCTTGCGGTGGGGCCTCGTTTCCATATTGCGGCTACGATTAAAGGAATGGATGTAATAAAGCCAAGCCCCAGTATGATCCACTCGGCTTTACCGAAGCCTCCCGACATTGCCTCTGCACCGAAATGCGCCAATAGAAAACTGGCAGGCAAAATGCCTGCCAGAGTAGCGACGAGAAAACGCCATAGGTGTAGCGAACTGAGCCCAGCGGCATAGCTCATTGCATCGAACGAGATGAAGGGTAAAAGCCGCGAACCGAAGACTGCCAGCATGAGGAAATTTTGCGATCCAAGAAAGTTAAATTTGGGCTTTCCGCTCAGCCAAAGTTCCACGTAGGAACGACCGAGGTTTCTAGCGATGATAAAGGCTGTAAGCGCACCCAATTCAGAGCCAATTGCAACATAAATTGCACCATAGAAGTGCCCAAAGGCAGCACCACTTACCAGAGCAATTGGTGCGCTTGGTATTGGACTGGCAACGATAGAGGCCGTCATTAGGGCGACTATTAAGAACGGGCCCCATGGGCCGGCAAAGGCGATCCAACGCTCAATCATTGCGCGGTCTACGGTGGGGAAGCAACCAAGCAACCAAGCAAGAAACAATATACTTGCGCCTAAAGCGACGGTGACAAAAAGAAAACGACGCCGATCTGTTTTCATCTAAAATTCCAAAAGTATGCGGCTACGCGTTTGCAGGATGCCATCGTGACCTAAATGTCTACGATTAAACGTTCGGTGTTTCATTCACACCAATTGCGAAGGTAGGTCTGATAAAGCGGCATCTATCTCTAAAATAGGCAGTCCAGAGGCGATCCATCCAGGCCCGCGAGCAGATCCAAGCATACCTTCCGAGACGTCGATGAAACCGCTATAATTTGCTTGGCGAAGGCTTCGCATCACGCTTCCTGATCGGCCACCTGTTGCACAAATCAGGGCAATAGGCCGACCGTCTGCCAACGTGCGTGCTGCGAATAAGCGCTCCGAAAACCGAGCGTCGTGCAGGCTGATTGGCCAAGCTTTTTCAGCAACACCGGTTTTTGTCCACTCCCCCTGAGATCGAATATCAATCATCCTGATCAGGTCAGTTTGCAGCGCGTCATGAGCGTCTCCAACCGACCATATTTCGTAGGTTTGAGCGGCAAGCAATGTTGGAGTAGCGGCCATCGCCGCTAGCGATAAAAGTGCAGCGCGCCTACTTACTTGCGCTGCACTGTTTTCACTAGGTCTATTTCTTGTCGTCGCCATGATGCTCTTTCGTCGAGGAATCCATACCTGCGCCGTTGCTCATTTTAGCCATGCGCCCACCGGCAGCCATCATTTCTCCGGAGGAAACTTGCCCGTCGCCATTTGCGTCTAGATGCTGAAAGCGGTCAACCATCCGACTTTGCATTGCGGATTTATGTAAGGCTTCAAATTCCTCAAGGTTCAAATTTCCGTCTTTGTCGGCGTCAAATTCTTTGAGTTTGGCATCCAAGTCCATGCTGCCGTCTATTCTGGCCTTTTGCCGCATCATACCCATCATGTCACTATCCATCATACCCATCATGTCAATGCTGCCATTTGCGCCGCCCCCCATGTGGTCCATGTCACCGCCCATTTTGCCCTTCATGTGCATTTGCATCATCTGTTTCATCATGGACATCATGTCGCCGTTCATCATGTCCATACCGCCCTTATCGGAATTCGACCCCATCCGAGAGTGATCCATCTTGGGAGTATCGACCATCGAAGATTCGGCCGTTGTATCCGCTTCGGAGTTATCGTTTTGCTTGTGCCCCGTGTCTGCGAACGCTTGGAGTGTGAAGCCTGCTGAAATCAGGACACCCAACAACAAGATTTTCTTATTAGACATTTTTAGCCCTTTCCATTTGCTCTCTTAGATATTGCGATGTGCGAGCTCTGGGTAAAGGCTTTGACAGGCGCTGAATTGTAAGGAAATGTCACGGCGCTTGATACATTTGGTGACAAACCAGCCCCTAACAGCACGTCCTTTTGCTTGATATGGGAAATGGACGCTAACCAAGAGGCAAAACCTGATGACACCTGAAATCGGCCACTTTGCTTTGGCATTAGCACTTGCGATGGCGATTGTTCAAAGCGTGCTTCCTATTTGGGGTGCTAGTCGTGGCAATGTGCTTTGGATGCAATCCGCGCGCTGGTCTTCCCTAGGTCAGGTGATTTTCGTCGCCATCGGATTTGGCGCATTGATGCAGGCTTTTGTAACCAGTGACTTTACCGTCAAAAACGTTGTTAACAATTCGCATTCGTTGAAACCGTTGCTGTTTAAAGTAGCAGGCACATGGGGTAGCCATGAAGGATCGCTTTTGCTGTGGGTTCTGATTTTGACCGTCTTTGGAGCTGCGGTATCCGTTTTTGGAGCCAACATTCCTGAAACGTTGAAGGCGCGAACCTTGTCTGTTCAGGCATGGATCAGCGTAGGCTTCATCACCTTCATGTTGTTCACTTCAAATCCGTTTGATCGGGTTTTTCCACCTCCGATGGATGGCCAAGACCTGAACCCATTGCTGCAAGACGTTGGCTTGGCGATGCATCCTCCGCTTTTGTATATTGGATATGTCGGCTTTTCGATCGTATTTGCGTTTGCTGTGGCCGCACTGATTGAAGGAAGGGTTGACGCCGCTTGGGCAAGGTGGGTGCGCCCCTGGACGCTTGCAGCGTGGATGAGTTTGACCGCAGGCATCGCGCTGGGTTCTTGGTGGGCTTATTATGAACTTGGCTGGGGTGGCTGGTGGTTCTGGGATCCGGTCGAAAACGTGAGCTTCATGCCGTGGCTCATGGGAACGGCGCTTCTGCATTCTGCAATCGTTACAGAAAAAAGAGGTGCGTTCAAAAGTTGGACAATTCTGCTCGCAATTTTGACCTTCTCGTTATCGCTTCTGGGAACGTTTATTGTTAGATCAGGCTTGCTGACTTCTGTTCATGCATTTGCCGTCGATCCGGAGCGCGGGATGTATATTTTGGGCTTGCTCGCAGTTTCTATCGGTGGCTCGCTTGCGCTGTTCGCTTGGCGCGCTCCGATGTTGGAGGCGGGGGGATTGTTCAAACCGATCAGCCGCGAAGCGGGTTTATTGGTCAACAACCTAATTCTTGCGACAGCAACCGGTGTGGTATTGTTCGGTACACTTTATCCCCTTTTCTACGAGGCTTTGACGGGCGGAGAGAAACTGTCCGTCGGGCCACCCTTCTTCAATTCTGCATTCATACCGTTGATGTTGCCCTTGGTTTTCGTAATGGGACTTGGGCCATATCTTTCGTGGAAGCGCGCAGACTTAGCGGGCGTCCTCCAGCGCCTGCGGTTTGTCGCGGTTCTATCAGTGCTAGCAACGTTGGCCGTTTGGTTTTTGACCGAAGGTGGTCCTGTTCTTGGTTATCTTTCAGTATTGCTTGCGATATGGCTTTTCGCCGCAACAGTCCGGGAATGGGCGATGCGTGTTCGATTGTTCGAAGTCCCGTTTCCAGAGTCACGCCGACGCATTCGTAACCTGCCGCGTTCCTCGCACGGAATGTCCATGGCGCATGCTGGCTTGGCCGTTGCTATGTTCGGTTTCATTGGGTCGAGTGTTTGGAAAACAGAAGAGGTTGTTTTTGTTAAGCCAGGAAGTGAAATTTCTATTTCTGGTTTCGACGTTACTTTTGAAGGTGTCGAACGCGCGCGGGGCCCCAACTACTTTGCAGACCGTGGCAGTTTGACAGTCCGGCGCGACGACAAGTTTATCACGCAACTTTATCCTGAACGGCGCACATACCCTGTTGCGCAAAGTTCGACGACAGAAAGTGATATTCGCACAACATTTGCGGGTGATCTCTATACATCTATCGCAAACCCCGCATCCGAAGAAGCGGGAGCAGAAGGGGCGTGGACACTTCGCATTCTCTACGAACCATTGGTAGTGTTCATCTGGATAGGCACAACGATGCTGGTTCTGGGAGGCGGGTTGTCGCTTTCTGATCGCCGCCTACGCATTGGGGCTCCACGGCGCAAAGCACCAGAACCAATAATCTCCCCGGCGGAATAATATGAAACGTGCATTTGCAATTGTCCCGCTTCTCGTTGCGGGTATTTTTGGTGGCTTCTTTTTGTGGGGCCTCAATCCTGAACGTGATCCTAACGGTATTCCTTCCGTTTTGATTTCCCAGCCTGTCCCTAAATTCAAGTTGGAGCCTGTTGAGGGACTTGAAACTTTGGGACTTTCAAAGGCGGATTTGACTGACAATTCTGGACCAGTCATCGTGAATGTCTTCGCATCGTGGTGTGTACCATGCCGCGCAGAGCACGAAGTTCTGACGAAACTGGTGGAACGTGATGGTCAACGGCTTTTTGGGATCAACTACAAGGACAAGCCCAAAGACGCTGTTCGTTGGCTCGAACAGCTTGGCAATCCATATGAGCGGATTGGCTCGGATATCACAGGTCGCGCAGGCATTGAATGGGGGATCTCGGGGGTTCCAGAAACGTTTATTGTCGGATCGGATGGGACTGTACTTTATCGCTATGTTGGCCCTGTTGTAGGCGAAGCCGCTATCGCGAAATTCAGGGCAGCTCTCGTTCAAGCAGGGACGCTAAAAGGGGCTTCAGGCGAATGAGATATCTGATTGTAGTGTTCTTCTTGATCGCCCCATTTTTGGCGCAGGCAGTCGAGCCAGATGAAATCTTGCAAGACTCCGCATTGGAATTGCGTGCACGAGAAATTTCAAGGGATCTTCGCTGCGTTGTTTGTCAGAACGAAGATATTGATAGCTCAAACGCGGGTGTCGCACGTGATCTTCGCATTATTGTTCGCGAAAAACTTGTCGCAGGCGACTCGGATCAAGATGTTCTTGATTATGTGCAGGCAAAATATGGCGACTATGTCTTGATGAGTCCCCCTTTGAACACGCGAACGTTAGCACTCTGGTTTGCCCCTCCGATCTTGGCGTTTATTGCGTTTATTGTTGGGTTTTTCGTCCTAAGGGGCGCCGGACGTTCGCGTGCTACCAACGATCTTAGCGAAGAAGATGAAGCCGAAGTCTCGCGCTTTATCGAGGCACACAAGTCAGAGGATCAATCATGATTTGGGCTTTTTTCATCCTGCTCGGGTTAGCAGCGGTTATTTTGATGAGCATGCCACTTTTGCGTTACAAAGGATCGATGGTGACGTCGTCCCAAGCAACGCCAGCCATTCTTCTGGATCAACTGGGTGAAATTGCGCGTGATCTTGAGCGCGGAATTATTTCGGAGGCAGAAGCAAAGGCGGCTGAGCGTGAAATAAAGCGACGGATCTTGCAGGAGTCCCGTAGAGCGAAAGTGGCTTCGTCTCGCACGACTAAAGAAGGTCGCAAAACACTCCTTTTCAGTATTGTCTTGGTCCCGACCTTGGCGATCGGATACTACGCTTATATGGGGTCACCTGAAATTTCAGGAATTGCCTATGCTGAACGTACTGCGGAAAGAGAAGAAGCGGCGAAGATTGATGAACTCGCCACTAAACTCTTTAACCAGCTGTCAAATGACTCCAAAGGCGGACAATCAGAGGGTTGGATGCTCTTGGGAGAGACCTATTCGAAAATGGGTCAGTATGAAGCAGCCGCCAATGCCTTCGCGATTGTATCAAAGCGTCCAGAAGCAAGTTCAGGCGTATTTTCGATGCTCGGAGAAGTATTGATCTTTGCTGAGCAAGGTATTGTTACTCCGCCAGCTGAAGCCGCAATTGACAAAGCGCTTGCTTTGGATCCGAACAACCCCGCAGGAATTTATTACAAAGCGGTATCGTTGTCTCAATCAGGAGCGTCTGAGCAAGCCTATGATTTGCTGGTTTCGACGCTGAACAATTTGGACGGCTTCTATCCTTGGATGGAAACATTTGTGATTGAGGCAAATAGGATTGGCAGCGAAATTAATAAGGCTCGGATCTCTCTCGCGAGTTTTGCACCGATGATGTCTGCTCCGGGTCCAACAGGTGAAGATATTGCGAATGCTGAAAGCATGACAGATGAGGATCGTCAGGCGTTTATCCGATCAATGGTCGAGCGTTTGGCAACGCGCCTTGAAGTCGAGCCAGAGGATTTGGATGGCTGGATGCGACTTGGGAACGCTTACACGGTCTTGGGCGAGACTGATTTGGCTGTTAGCGCGCTTGAGCAGGCGCAAAAGCTGTTGGCCAATGCGCCTACTGATGATCCGCGCCTACAAGGTGTGAAGAGAGCGCTGGAAGACCTAAAAACTAAATTTTAGATTGAATTACCGAATGCAAAACCGGTTCGCCCGTCATCACATTCGATTTTTTGAAGCGTGCTGTCTGGGTAATCTACAAGGCGGCACCCATTTGGCATTGTCTTGGATTGACTGGAAATGTGTGTGCCTAGCGCAGATTTAAAACTGCAAAACTTGCTACTTTCAGCGCAGCCCGCAGTGGTCAAAAGCACAGTGCCTAGCATGGCTAGTCTTGGTTTAGACGTCACCTTAGCGCGCAATTTCTGACACTTGCACTTGATCGAAACCCGTTTCAGCAGCTTTTGCAGAAGCGGTTTTGTCTTTGCTTCCATGGCAAGATTTGTCCATCATTTTGAACATAACCACGTGAATCCCGACGCATAGGGCAATAGGAACAACGAGGCCCAAGTTCGCCCAAAGCCCCACGATGCTTCCACCTGCCAAAAAGAAAAGCGCAATCGGCAGCAGCATAACTGTGCAGCAAATTACCATTCCATAGTGCATCAGCTTTGAGGGCGCAGTTGGTTTGGGATTACTTGATTTTGACATTGGAATCTCGTCTTTTTCGCGGGGACTTCTCTCTTATCACACTATCAGCGATCCAAAGGTCAAGATTACATTTTGGTAAATATTGTTACTGGATTCATTTGTCATAGTAGTGTCCAAAAGTCCTGTGACTTTTTGCGAGGATCCCAGGCCATGTTGACCAGACGCCATTTTGTTATTTCGACGGGTGCGCTGTTCTCCGCACCCTTACCCACCAGTCTTTTGGCGGCCCCCACATCTGATAAATCGATGTGGGATATCTGGGATGCGCAGGTGACGCCACCCAATTACGATGCTGCCACATCAAACCCATGGGGTCTGCATCGGCGCTTTTTGCCACAGCGCGTGGAAGCGAACACAGGACTCGTTCCGGGAGATATCCATGTCGATGCGGTTGCAAGATATCTTTATCATATTGGGACTGATGGTACCGCTATGCGCTATGGCGTAGCGATTGCACGTGGCAATCTTTATGAGCCGGGCA
The DNA here is from genome assembly GCF_039769035.1 of Pacificibacter sp. NCBI lineage: Bacteria > Pseudomonadati > Pseudomonadota > Alphaproteobacteria > Rhodobacterales > Roseobacteraceae > Pacificibacter > Pacificibacter sp. Next base: position 15,819 of record NZ_JBDMZG010000074.1, on the reverse strand, counting down.
CCTATGACATCCGCTGGAAGACAAAATGGCCAACTTGGACGCCGACAGCGGCGATGGTTGAACGCGATCCAAATCTCTATGGCAATCTTGCCGAAGGCGTGGACGCGGGTCCAAAAAATCCATTGGGGTCTCGGGCTCTCTATTTATTTGTAGGCAATCGCGATACGTACCTTCGCATTCACGGTTCCCCAAACCCAGAGTCGATCGGTGGTCGTGCAAGTTCGGGATGTGTACGCATGGTGATGGCGCATATTAATGGTCTTTATGAACACGTAAATGCAGGATCCACTGCATTTCTCTACGCTGCGGAAAAGGGCGTTACCGCTCAAAGCTAATGTTGGGCTAAGGAACGGTTTTTGGAGTTTGAAGCTCTACTGTGCTCCTTCAAACAGCAGGCGCGCGGCATTTGAAAGGAACGTCACAGCTAGCAATGTCGAAGCGCAAGTGCTTATCGATAGCGCATGGGCACGCCATCTTTGTGCACTTTTGCGCGGGGCAAGCACGGCAATGTACAATGCGTAGGAACCCACCAAAGTACCATACAAATATACACTAGAGATGTTTTCAAATGCATAGGCGCGCTGAAGCGTTGGTCCGACAACTTGAAGAGCGGTTAAGCGATCTCCGCCGAAAGAACCGAACAGATCTGCGGATATGACGTAAACCAAGGCATGCAGAGCGATAAACAAGATAGCGCGAATGCATCCGTCCAAAAATAGATAGCAAACAGGGTGTTGTCTAAGGCGCGTTTGAAGCGCTTTAGCCGAGAAAAACCCTATGTAGTTGATCACGAAAACGACGAGAACACCGTTCGATAGAACTTGGCGATTAAAACGGATGAACGCCGTGGCATTTGTCGCCAATATGGTAAGAAAGCCTGACGAGAGCAGAATGAAAATCAATAGAAGTGGAAGAATACTGAAACAGCTAAGCAGTAAGATGTTCCTAAAGAACCGTGAAAACGGAATTTCTGGATTAAAGTGACTTTCGAGTCCTTGTGCGCAGAGATATTGAAACTTTGATAAGTTCATTTCAGGTTCCCTTTTTCGGTCTTTATACCTTAAAAGCTCTACGCAGATTTATCGAGCAAAGTTCAGAGTGTTGTCTGTTACATTTGGCTACAAACGTGGGATGGGACTTTTTGCCTACGTCTAGTAGTAAGTAAAAATGACTGAAATGCCCCATATCTTGGTCGTCGATGACCACCCAGAAATTCGAAAGTCCGTTTCTAGCTTTCTGGAGCGGAACGGGATGAAAACGTCGAGCGCTGAAAATGCTGCTGATATGGATGCAAAACTTGCGCGGTCGCAGTTTGACTTGATTGTTTTGGATATAATGATGCCCGGTGAAGACGGCCTTAGCGCGTGCAAACGTCTAAGCCGAGAAAGCAACACACCGATCTTAATGCTCACAGCTCTTGGGGACGCCGACGATCGTATCTCAGGGCTTGATTCAGGGGCGGACGACTACCTCGCAAAGCCTTTCAATCCACGAGAATTGGTCGCGCGGATAAATGCAATTCTGCGCCGAACGCAGAAACTGCCTCAGATAGAAGCATTAGCGGGCAAAACGGTCCGATTTGCGCATCTTGAATTAGATTATGATGGACGTAATCTTAAAGACGCAGATGGGCGGAGAACTCAACTAACCTATGGGGAATTGAAGCTGTTATCGCTTTTACTTGAACGTCCTAGAATGGTGCTAAGCCGTGATGAGCTTTTGGAAATGAGCACTGGACGTACAGCGGGCCCTCTAGATCGAACAATTGACAATCAAATAAGTAGATTGCGGCGCAAGATCGAGCAAGACGTTCTCCGGCCGAGTATCATCGCAACCGTGCGTCATGGCGGTTACAGTTTATCCTGCGATGTTGAGGTGCTATCTTGAAGGCACTTGGTTGGCGATTGCAAACACAGATCGGGCTTTTGCTACTTGGCGTATTAGTTGTGGCTCAAGCGCTAAGCCTTTGGTTGTTTGTGGATGAGCGGGCATTGGCAATCCAAGCGGCAATAGGGGCAGAGGCAGCCGGGCGCGCCGCCAATGTCGCACTTTTAGTTGAAGATGTTTCACCTGACATACAGAGACAAATCATCCAAGCAGCCACATCTCCGCTTGTTAGTTTCGAACTGTCCGATGAACCTAAAGTCCTGCATGAGCATCCTAGCGAGGGGGCTGCTGTTAAGGCGCGCATCAGGGCGTTGATGGGGGAGTTGTATAGCCGCGATATACGCGTTGAGGTGCATGAAATTGAACAGGGACTGTTACCTCTGCCAAACCTTTCACATGAAATGGCCGAAATCCATACCGAAATGATGCAGGGCAGCTTGGCAGCGATCGAGATGGAAATATCAATCGCATTGGCAGGTGGAACCTGGCTCAATGTTGCCACCCGATTTGAACGACCGCCTCTTCAGTGGTCACGAGCCTCAAATATGACTTTTGGCATCACAGCTGCTTTTCTACTCATAACCAGCTTTTGGTTCCTTCTTACGCGCTTGACCGGCCCATTGAATACACTGGCACAGGCATCAGAGCGGTTTGGTCGGGGAGAGAGAGAAGCGCCCTTACGGATTGTCGGACCGAAAGAAGTTCGCGATCTGACAATCGCCTTCAACACAATGCAATATCGCCTCACGCGGTTTGTATCTGATCGCACACAAATGCTGGCGGCGCTCGCGCATGATTTGCGTTCTCCGTTAACAGCAATACGGGTACGTTCTGAAATGGTTGAAGACGCTGAAACCCGTGCGTCCCTCATAAGCTCGGGCGAAGAAATGCAGCAAATGGTTGAAGCGACATTGGACTTCGCCAAAGGAGTTGGTCAGCATGAAGAGATTCAACCGATTGACCTGAAAGAAATACTGACCGGGATCAAGGCAGATGATTATTATCTAACCAACGATCAATCACTTGTGTTGCCGGTGAAGCCGAGCGCAATTCGACGTGCGTTTCGCAATTTAATCGAGAACGCTATTCGGTACGGAAGCGAAGCACATGTTTCATGGAAAATAGTTGATTGCTATGTTGAAATTTACATTGATGATAAAGGGCAAGGCATTCCTGAAGCGGACCTTGAAGCGGTGTTTAGCCCCTACGTTCGGCTCGAAACATCGCGCTCGCTTGATATGGGTGGGCATGGGTTGGGTCTGTCAATCGCGCGGAGCATAGTTTTAGAACATGGCGGAACGATAAGCTTATTCAACCGCCTAGAAGGCGGTTTGCGTGCGCACGTAAGGTTGCCACTAGACTGATTGCGTTAGCCTTAAAAAAATTGGCCTAGTATAGGAGGAGATATGTAATGGGTAATAGAAATTTAGGACAGCAGATATGAACAGACGTCAATTTGTAGCAGCCTCGACAGCCTTTGTTGCGACTGTAAATCAAGCAGATGCACATAGTACAAAAACGCATGATGGGTGGGTTAAGACGCCGAACTTACCACCCGAATTTTTGCCTAAAGTGGTTGATCTACCGGGTGGTTTCGCACCGGGAGAAATACACGTCGACCCTAGCCAGTTCGCACTATTTTGGACGCTGCCAGAGGGGCGTGCTTTGCGCTATATTGTTGGAATAGGACGAAAGGGCTTGTATGAGGCGGGTGAGTTTTATGTCGCAGCAAAACGTGAATGGCCACGTTGGACCCCTACGCCATCGATGATCAAACGCAATCCAAAGAACTATAAGAAGTTTGCGAAGGGCGTACCCGGTGGCTTGAAGAACCCGCTCGGAGCTCGGGCACTTTATTTGTATCAACCGGGCCGTGGCGATACCTATTTGCGGATCCATGGCACACCAAATCCCGACACTATTGGACAGCGCGTTTCGAATGGGTGCGCGCGGTTAAGCAATGATCAGATCATAGATTTTTATGAGAAAGTGCCGCTTCAGACACGCGTAGTTTTGAACCCAATTGTAACTTGAAGATTAAAGTGGGTAGCCACGTCGATCAGATGCAGGGCTACAATTCATTACATTTGAAATCTGGCAAAGGCCGTTCAAAACCGCGAAATAAGATGAGGAGAAAAGCAGTAAGAGTCAGTTAAAGGCTCAAACCGAAAGGCAAAAGTATGAAAAATGGTTTGAAGGCAGCATCGCGTCGCAAAGTGTTGAGCGGACTTAGTGCTACGATTTTGTTCGCCCCGACCTATCTGCGTGCGCAGGAGCAGGGCGGTGTTCGTCGCAATTCATCTTCGTTTCGCATACATGATTGGCAGGATCATTTCGATAAAATTGGAAAAGGAATCTTGCTTTCTGATACTGTGACGATGGTCCTACAGCATTGGACACCTGATGGGGAAATGCGAATTTATCCAACTTCGGTACCTTTGACCGAAGACCTTACAAGGCGCGGGTATACGGAAGTGGTAGAGAAGCGCGTCAACCCAGGCTGGACCCCGACACCTTCTATGCGCGAACGCGATCCTGAGTTGCCCATCCATGTCAAAGGTGGTGATCCGAAAAATCCACTTGGTTCGCGCGCGCTGTATTTATCTTGGCAGTTCTACCGAATTCATGGAACGGCAGACACTCGTAAGATCGGTCGTAAGTCCTCGAACGGTTGCATTGGTCTTTACAATGAACACGTCGAGGAGGTGTTTGAACGCTCTCCCGTCGGAACTCAGGTAAAGCTAATATAATGTCCAAATCAGGTATCTTCATCGTTGCATTGCTCATCCTTGGAGGCGGAACATTTATTTGGCAGCAAACAGCACCGGCGGTTCCAGCCGGACACTCGATGACCCCGCCGGATTTGTCAAACGTTGGTGAGGGGAAGCCAATTGCGAATGTGATTGTTCCTGCCGAATTTTCTGAAAATGCAAAAATTGGTAAGCGTGTCTTCGCAGCCAAATGCTCGGAATGTCACGGCAAGAATGCGGCTGGACAAAATGGTGTTGCCCCGCCCCTAGTTCACAAGATTTACGAGCCAAGTCATCATGGTGATGGCGCATTTCTAGTTGCAGCAAAAAATGGTGTCAGATCACATCACTGGAAGTTTGGGAATATGCCACCGGTCGAAGGTTTGACGGACGGCGATTTGAAAATGGTTGTCGCATATGTACGCGAACTTCAACGCGCCAATGGCATCAAATAACTAAAGGACTAACTCAATGGCTAAGAAAATCCTTATCCCTTCTGTCTTAATTGCGTTTATCGGCGTTGCTGCAATGGCGCATAACGGAGCTACAGGCATTGTAAAAGAACGCATGGACGGCATGTCTGCAATGGGCAAAGCCGTTAAAGCCCTAACGCCGATAATGCGTGGAGCCGTAGAATATGACGCTGACAAAGTTCGCAGCGCTGCTGACGTTATGATCAAGCACGCGGGCGAGCAAATGATATCTCTGTTTCCAGAGGGCACAGGTGGAATGCCATCCTCTGCCTTGCCAGCGGTATGGGATAATTGGGAAGAATTTTCCAAAATTTCAAATGAACTCAAAGCCTATGCTGAAGGCATGAAGATTGCGGCTGGCAACGGTCTTGCAGAGGATGCTGTAGAGCAAGACGACGCAATGATGGGCGGATCGAATGACACGATGATGGGTGAAACCTCAGAGGATACTATGGGAGGTGGCACCATGGGTGCTGAGACCATGATTACGGCCGAGATGTTCGCAACAATGCCGGTAGACACGGCGTTTGCGTCTGTTGCGCAAACGTGTTCGGCATGTCATCAGAAATTCCGCGCGAAAGAAAATTAAGCTAATGCGGTTCTGGAAATGGGCGCTAGCAACAACTGCAATCTCTGGAATAGCCGTGATTGGCGCGCTTGTTGTGTGGCCAATCGGGCAGGATGTTGCCCCGATCACGTTAGCGGGTGATGTCAAAAAAGGCGGCTACCTTGCACGGGCAAGTGGCTGCATCGCCTGTCACACCAATTTTGAAGGCGGTGGAAAGCCTTTAGCTGGCGGGGTCAAATTGGATACCCCCTTTGGCGCGCTCTATTCCGCGAACCTGACAAGTGATCCCGAATTGGGTATTGGCGGTTGGACTGTTGAAGAATTTGCTAAAGCGGTTCGCCAAGGCATTTCGCCTGAAGGGGAGCCGTATTATCCGGCATTCACCTATCCGTTTTATGCAAACTTTAGTGACCAAGACATCGCTGATCTGTATGCAGCGTTTCAAACTGTAAAGGCTGTGCCAGAAGCGGCACCAGCTAACGAAATGCCGTTTCCGTTTAATCAACGGTGGGGCCTTAAAGTCTGGCGCGCAGCCTTCCTTAAGCAACCAGCTACGGACCCAATTTCCGGTCAAGATCCCGAATGGAACCGCGGTCGTGAATTGGTCGGAGGCGCGACGCATTGCGCAGCTTGCCACACGCCCCGTAACCTTATCGGGGCGCGAAAGAGCGCTGATGAGCATTTTGCGGGCAATCCGTCTTTGCCCGGCGGCAGTAAAGCTCCTGCTATTGATTATAACACCCTGCGAAAGCGCGATTGGACAGTGGATTCGCTGGCCTATGCTTTGAAGACTGGAATTATGCCCGACGGCGATACTTTTGGCGGTTCGATGAACGAAGTTGTCCAGCAGGGCACACGTTTTCTAACAAATGAAGATCGTCGCGCAATGGCAGTGTATTTGATGGACGATCACAGCGGAGGATGACCAATTTTTTGAATATCCGCTAACACGAAATTTGATAGGATTAAGAGCACGATGCATCTAACACGACGCCACTTTCTGATGAGTTCCGCAGGGGCTGTTTTTGCGTGTCCCTCGTTTGCGCAAACCGCAAGTAAACCGCAGGTTTTGAAAGCGAGCGTCGCTGACGTTCAATTGCTGCCAGAGGGTTACGGACAAACCTCAATTTGGGGATATGAAGGCAGCACGCCGGGTCCAGAAATTCGAGTTGTTAAAGGTGCCCGCGTTCAGCGAACGCTCTTGAATGAAGTGCCTGATCCGACGTCTGTGCATTGGCACGGCATCAGGATTGATAATGCAATGGACGGAGTCTCTGGCCTGACACAGGCCGCGGTTAAAACGGGCGATACGTTCGAGTACGATTTTGTTGCGCCCGATGCTGGTACTTTTTGGTATCACGCGCACAATCGCTCCTATGAACAAGTCGCACGCGGCTTGTCCGGGCCGCTTATCGTTGAAGAACCGGAAGCAATCGACATAGATCGCGAAGAGGTTCTGGTTTTGGACGATTGGCTCATAAACCCCGAGACGTCTCAGATCGATAGCGATTTTGAAGCTGGTGGCGACAAAAGCCACGGCGGTAGAATTGGCAATTACATAACTACAAACGGAAAATATAACCTGACCTTGAGCGCGCGTAAAAACGAACGTTACAGATTGCGATTGATCAATGCCTCAAATGCTCGAATTTTGCCGCTACAACTTGAAGGTTTCGATGGGTGGATCGTTGCGTTGGATGGAATGCCGCTTACAACACCAAAACCCGTGACTGAAACGATTGTGCTAGCGCCTGCGCAAAGAATTGATTTGATTGTTGATGTGACTGCTGAGGTTGGGGAGACCGCACACGTGCAGCGTTTGGATCGTAGTGATGTAGCGAGCCAAGTAGCTTTTGACGTGAAATCAAGTGCAGCGACAAGCAAGCGTGGCACACCAAAACCACTGACACCGAATGAAACACCAACGGTGGATCTAAGTAGCGCCAAACCCTTTGTTCTGAAAATGGAAGGCGGCGCGATGAGTGGATTGCGTTCAGCTACGCTGGGCGGCGTAAAAAGATCAATGGGTGAAATCGTTGAGGCTGGCCAATTTTGGGCCTTCAACGGCGCTGCAGATGGTATGGATGGACCGCCATTGGCTGAGTTGAGCCAAGGCGAGCACGCACGCATTATGATCAAAAACGAGACGTCTTTCGCCCATGCTATGCACCTTCACGGAATGCATTTTAACGAGGTGAATCCTGATGGAACGCTGGGTCTTCTTCGCGATACCACGCTTGTTGAACGTGGTGAGGAACGCGAAATTGCGTTTGTCGCGGATAACCCGGGCAAGTGGCTTTTCCACTGTCATATGTTGGCACATGCCGCGTCTGGTATGACCACGCGAATTTTAGTCTCATGAAGAAAAATCTTTTTGCTGTTAATAGTGCTGCGATCTTGGCCTTTGCCCTTGGTAGTTTGTTTGTTTGGGCAAACGGATCTGAAGCAATAGCGTCACAGACAGAAAATTCTGCGGATTTGGGCATCGGCCAAACGCTCTATTTAGAAAACTGTGCATCTTGTCATGGAGTTGATCTAGAGGGTCAAGAAAATTGGCGAAGTGCGGGGGATGATGGAGTATTACCCGCGCCGCCACACGATAAAACCGGTCATACGTGGCATCATCCGGATAGTTTGCTTTTCAACTACACGAAGCTTGGCGGAAAAGAATTGCTTGCTGAGCAAGGAATTGAGTTCAACAGCGGAATGCCAGCTTTTGGTGACGTGTTGAGTGATCCAGAAATTCTGAATGTTATCGCGTACATCAAATCGACGTGGCCAGAACGCCAACGCGAAATTCAGGCGTCGCGAACACAAGCCGACATAAAATCTAAAGGGACATCAAAATGAAGCTACTTTTAGCAAGCACCGCGCTATTTCTACTACCTCTGGCATCGTTTGCTGACAGTCTCAGTGAGGAGCGGGTAAAAGAACTGGTTCTTGAGGCTATCCGGGAAAATCCAGGCATTGTTATTGAAGCTATTCAGATGATTGAAGAACGACAAGAAGCAGCCAAAGCATTTGAAGCGAAGCAGATATTGACATCCAACCGTGATGCACTTGAACGCGATCCTAATGCACCCGTCCTTGGCAACCCCAACGGCGATGTCACTGTCGTTGAGTTTTTCGACTACAATTGTCCGTACTGCAAGCGCGTGAAGCCCCATATGGAAGCGCTCTTGGCCGCAGACAAAAATGTCCGGGTTGTCTATCGGGAATGGCCGATTTTGGGAGAAGGGTCTGTGTTTGCAGCGCGTGCTGCTTTGGCATCACGTGAACAGGGCAAATACGATGAGTTTCATTGGGCAATGATGGAGATGAAAGGTCGTGTAGGTGAGGCGAACGTAATGCAAGCTGCGGAAAAACTGGGTATCGACACGGCACAATTACGCAGCGACATGGACTCCCCAAAAATCAACGAGCATATCGAAACATCGATGCGCCTGGCACGTTCGCTCGGATTTAATGGAACGCCGTCTTTCGTAATCGGAGAGGCCTTGGCGCCCGGCCTGATTGAAGCTGACCAAATGATCGAGTTGGTCAATCAGGCGCGGGCCGCTAACTAAGCCAATTTGGCATCATATCCCGCATCAGAAATTGCCTGAAGTACATCTACGGCAGGCAATTTACTGTCAACGGAAACGGTACGTGTCTCAAGGTCAGTGGAAACAGCTGCGGCTGAATCCTTGGCCTTAATGCTCTTTTCAATGCTTGCGGTGCAATGGCCACAGCTTATTTCGGGTACGCTAAATTTCATAGATCTGTCCTTTCCATCTGTATCGCCGGATAAGGTCTCCCGTAGGGGGAGGGTCAAGACAACGAAAATATATTTCCAAAAGTCATCTTTTGCTCTTGAGGTTCCAGTTACTGGAAACCCTATCTATCGATCGAATACCATTAGGAAGCTGTCATGTCTGATTCGAAAAAGCTAAATCTATCTGTTAAAAGTATGACATGTGCGTCTTGTGTTGGTCGTGTAGATCGCGCGTTGACGGGACTCGAAGGCCTGACCGAGGTCTCAGTCAATCTGGCAACGGAAACGGCATCCTTTAGGGCAGAGAACGCAGCGCAAGTCAGCGCGGCGTCGGCAACCCTGACGGAGTTGGGTTATCCAGCGCGCACGTCTCGTGTGACTTTTAACATTTCGGCAATGAGCTGTGCGTCCTGCGTCGGTCGTGTAGATAAAGCGCTTGCAGCTGTTGCGGGCGTGTTAGACATTTCAGTCAATCTCGCCTCGGAGACGGCAACGGTGGTCTATCTAGAGGGCGCGGTTACGCCCGCTATTTTGATTGGCGTCAGCAAAGACGCGGGATACCCTGCAGAAATCGCGAAGGCAGGTGCCCAGATTGATCGTGCCGAGCGCAAAGCAGATGAAGCGCGCACGCAAGCGCAACGCATGATTTTCGCGGCGGTGCTAACTTTTCCAGTATTTGCTTTGGAAATGGGGTCACATTTAGTGCCCAGCATTCACATGCTGATTGAGAGAACGATCGGATTGCAATCCTCATGGTTGATCCAGTTTGTTCTTACCTCACTCGTTTTGTTTGGCCCCGGACGTCAGTTCTTTGCAAAGGGTTTGCCAGCCCTATTCAAGGCAGCACCGGATATGAATTCGCTCGTGGCGTTGGGGACTGGCGCGGCGTGGAGCTATTCTGTTGTGGCGACCTTCTTGCCTGCACTTCTTCCGGATGGCGTGCGCGCAGTCTATTTCGAAGCTGCGGCAATAATTGTGGTATTGATCCTGCTTGGGCGCTGGCTTGAGGCACGTGCAAAGGGGCGCACAGGGGCGGCTATCCAAGCGCTATTAGGCCTGCAAGCCAAGACCGCGTGTGTCTTCCGAGATGGCGCGCTTTTTGAAATCGAGATCGACGCTCTTCAAGTTGGCGACACTATTTTGGTGAGACCTGGCGAACGTATCCCTGTCGATGGTGACGTCGTCGATGGAACAAGCAACGTTGATGAAAGCATGATCACTGGAGAGCCTCTCGCTGTTTCAAAAGCCTTGGGTGAGAGTGTCACGGGCGGAACCGTGAATGGCACTGGCAGTTTGACCTTCCAAGCTAGTCGTGTCGGCGCTGATACAACGCTCGCACAGATCATCCGTTTGGTAGAAGATGCACAGGGTGCCAAACTCCCGATCCAAGGATTGGTGGACCGTGTAACAATGTGGTTCGTTCCCGCCGTGCTCATGCTTGCCGCATCAACTGTTATCGTATGGCTGATCGTTGGCCCGGATCCTGCGCTAACCTTTGCGCTGGTAGCTGGGGTGTCTGTGCTGATTATTGCGTGCCCTTGTGCCATGGGCTTGGCAACGCCGACGTCGATTATGGTCGGCACTGGTCGGGCAGCAGAAATGGGCGTTCTGTTTCGAAAAGGCGACGCGCTTCAGGGTTTAAGTGATGTGGGTGTTGTCGCACTTGATAAAACGGGGACTGTGACAGAGGGTAAGCCCGTCTTGACGGATATTGTCTTAGCACAGGGCTTTGATCGTGCAGAAGTGCTGCGGTTGATCGCCTCCGTAGAAGCCCAATCAGAGCACCCCATCGCTGATGCGATTGTAAACAGTGCAAAGGCTGAAGGGGTCGCTTTGTTGGGTGTTGATGCCTTCGAGTCCATTACCGGTTTCGGTGTTATTGCTGAGTTGGAATCGCGCAAAGTTCTGATTGGCGCCGATCGTTTGATGACACGTGAAGGCGTTGACGTGACCCCACTTGCAACAGAAGAGAACCGATTGGCAAAAAGTGGAAGAACCGCGTTATATGCCGCAATCGACGGTAAACTTGCAGCGGCAATAGCTGTCGCCGATCCAGTCAAAGCATCTAGTCAAGCTGCCATTGCAGCGCTGCGCGATAAAGGAATGAAAGTGGTGATGATCACTGGAGACAAGCAAGAAACAGCAGACGCAATTGCGCGTGAAACCGGTATTGATGATGTTGTTGCGGGTGTTTTGCCAGATGGAAAAGTTGCAGCGATACAAAGTCTTCAAGCTGGTGGTATGAAGTTAGCGTTTGTCGGGGATGGCATAAACGACGCGCCTGCGCTGGCCCATGCAGACGTTGGCATTGCGATCGGCACTGGAACAGACGTGGCTATTGAAAGCGCAGATGTGGTGCTGATGTCGGGCGATCTGCGAGGTGTAGTAAATGCAATCGAGGTCTCGCGCGCAACTATGCGCAATATTCGCCAGAACTTGATCTGGGCATTCGCTTATAACGCAGCGCTTATTCCTGTTGCTGCTGGCGCACTTTATCCTGCGTTTGGATTGCTTTTGTCGCCCGTTTTCGCCGCAGGCGCGATGGCGATGTCATCGGTTTCTGTTTTGGTTAACGCGTTACGCTTGCGCAGGGTCAAGCCGCTGATGTCTGAAAATGCGGATATTGCTAAAGGCGCGCTCCCTGCCTTTGCCGCCCAACCATCGGGATAGTTAGTCGTAATTTTCCAGGCCCGTTTCTCTCGCTAGATGAATAGGCTCATTTACGTTGTCTGGCCGTTGCTAACGCGTCCACGACAGCAGAAATCGACAATATTTCAGACAACAAAATTCCGTTTGGGGCGCTTGGACCATATACAATATTGAATGGTATGCCGAAGCGATTTTGTGTCTCCAAATACGTTGCAATGTCTGAATTTGGGCGGGTCCAATCCGCTTGCATTGCGACTACGTTTTCGGAACGCAACAAAGTGGCGACAGGTTCTCGATCGAGCACCAAACCTTTGTTGACCTTGCACGAAAGGCACCAGTCGGCCGTTACATCTACAAAAACCGTCTTTCCCTGTGAGACCAGACGTGGAATGTCACTTTGATTGAATTCGGTCCAGTTCTGAGACAAGCTACGTTCAGCGCCCTTTTGGACCATCACAAAGGGAGTGATGAGCGCCAGAACAGCAACCGCAGTAAGTGCAAGCGCGCGCAAGCGTAAGCCGAGCGCAGGCAGTATGGAGCAAAGTAGAAAAACAAGCGTCAGAACAGACACAACCCCTGCGACCCTGATCCCAGCAACGCCTATTAGAACCCACAATAGCCAAATAGCAGTGGTCGCAAGCAATGCGCCTAGCACCCATTTGACAGCGACCATCCAGCGGCCAGGCTTTGGCAGATGCGTGACCCAGCTTGGGCGCGCCGCAAACAAGAGATAAGGGAGGGCTAGGCCAAGTCCGAGCGACGTAAAAATTATCAATACATCAAACGAGCTACCCGTCAGCGCAAACGCGATTGCTGTTCCTAAGAAAGGTGCTGAACAGGGCGTTGCCAAGATCGCGGCAAATGCCCCTGTCGCAAAATCACCCGCATACCCGTCGCGGCTACCCGAAGTGGCAAGCCGGGTTTGTATTGAAGAGGGTAAAGATATCTCGAAAAAGCCAAACAGATTTGCCGCGAATACAAAAAGTACCATGAACATTAACGACAAAAAAACGGGGCTTTGAAATTGTAACCCCCAGCCCACACTTAATCCGGCCGCTTGCAGCATCAAAACGATGGTGACAAGGACCCACATGAACACAAGTACGCCCAAGGCTGACATCAAGAACCCACCACGCACAATATGTGCCGGGCGATTTTCATGTTTCAAAACTGATGCTAGTTTTATCGAGAGCACAGGCAAAACGCAGGGCATAACATTCAAAATCACGCCTCCTAGAAACGCAAAGCCAATGATCGACAACACTTGCCAGAAACTCGTTGACTGTTTCGCAACTTCGTAAGGGGCGGGGGCAGGGGTGATAGACCACGCAGGACTGTCGGTGACAGCGCGTACGCCATCCGTAATTGTAATAGTGATCTCAGGGATAACATCTTCCCCTGCCAAAAGCGGTAAACGCGCCCACATTTCTGTCCCTGATGCGTTCAGGCGAATATCTGGTAGACCAAATGTGAAATAAGGCCCCATCTCAGGGAAGACATCGGGCGAACGGAAATCTGAAGTGGTTCGCGCCGTCACAATCAGCGCTTTTTCAATGAGCGACGCGGACGTAACTGCGATATCGCTTGTCTCGGGTGTCTGGGGAACCTTTTGTGCGAATTCAGTTATCAGAGCCGCAGCTTTCGTATCAATGCCTTGGCCCGAAGGTATTGTCAGATTGAGCGTAAAATCATTTGGCACGCAGATATCAGAACAGGTCAGTAAACTTACATGCGCCGTCAGGTTTGCAGACGTACCGCTATCGATCAGGACTGCTTGGATAGGTAACAATACGTGCTTGCTATAGCCGAAATTTTCGATCCCGAATGCTGTGAAGCGGGTTGGTGCTGGCCACAACAACTCGGCGCTTGCCAGATTTTCGGACCCGCTCCAGTCAATTTCCGGAGGCAAGCCAACTTCGCCCGGGGAGCGCCAATAGGCTTTCCAGCCCTTGCCTAGCTTTAAGTCCAATCCCAGCGATAATGTCTTTGCATTGGGCGCAACACCATCTTCTACAGAAACCAAACGCGCTGTGAGTGCTGCGTTAGAAAAACTGTCAGAGCTTGCCGCATATACCAAAGGCGCTGAAAGCGTGAAAACCAAGATCATCGCGATACGCAAGGGTGTTGAGATCATCGCAAAGCCACCAATCTTCCAAAGCCAATGAGGGGAAATAGTAATCAGTGTAACCGGGGTTGAAGAGCACTGAAATGTATCATTATGTCTGCGTTCCCACCCCTTAATAAATAGCGTACAGTGTGATCCTTTGAGAATGGATGCACATGTTTGGGTGACTAGGAAAATGAAGTTAAGCAGGCGACAGGTCCTACTCGCTACGGGCGCTACTGTATTGCCGGTCTCTTTGTTTGGCGCGACAACACAGGTCACTTTGCAGCCGCGCCCAACAGTCGCGAAAATAGGTCAGCACAGATTGGAGATGCTTGGTTTCAATGGATCGGTTCCGGGTCCGGAAATTCGACTTCGCCAGAATGAAAAGTTGAATGTGCAAGTGGAAAACGGCCTTGACGATGGAACGCTGGTCCACTGGCACGGCATTCGATTGCCAAATGCCATGGATGGCGTGAATGTGTTGACCCAAGATCCGATAGCCCCGGGCGACGTTTTCAACTATCGTTTCTCTGTTCCGGATGCAGGCACATATTGGTATCATTCTCACTATCTTTCGTATGATCAGGTGTCTCGGGGTTTGTTCGGTCCTTTGATTGTTGAGGAAAGCGTTCCGCCGGATGTCGATCGCGACATTACCGTGATGTTGTTTAATGTGCTACTTGATGTCAGCGGCAATTTTGACGATGAATTTAGACCAGAACATTTTGCAACAGCTGGTCGACTTGGAGGTGTGGTAACCGCATTTGTTTCAGAAAATGAGGTACTTCTAGGTGATAGGGTCAGGCTCAGGTTGATAAATCCTTCGCTGGATCGCGTCTATTCAGTCAGTATTTCGGGCGTATCAGGTTTCTTAGTTGCTTATGATGGAATGCCTTTCGCACGCCCCGAGCCTCTGAGCACGCTCGTGCTTGCACCGGGTCAGCGAGCAGACGTAATCGCTGATGTAACCCACAAAATTGCCATCTTGGAAACCAGTGGAGCGCTCGTGATCGAAATGGCCCAAATTGCTGTATCTGGTCAGCGCAAGAAGCGATCTCGCGCAATTCCTGCATTGCCGGCCAACGCGCACCCACGGCTGGGAGCTATTAAACATAAGGCCAAACTTGTCATGCAAGGTGGCGGGGGTGGCAAAAGCCACTCTGGAACAGCAACTTGGGCCTTCAATAATCAAAGCCTGCCGAGCCGCCTCTGACAAATCACAGGATGCTCTAGGCACCACACATTCAGTTAGCCATTCCACTGGTAGCATTATGTATCTATTCCCATTGTGAACATTCCAAAAGGGCTGCAGCGTTCAGGTTTAAGTTTGTATTAGTCCTTCATCTCTTGCAAGGATTGGGTGCCAACCAGTAGATGTGAGAGCTGCGTAAGCCATAATCTGATGAGTGCTGACCTCTAATCGTTGCGAGGCCTGTGCCTCAATCCTTCGCCCTGTGTTTAGCCTGCAGTATTTGGTTAAGCTCAACTAAACACACACTTTCGTAGACTTGTCGGTGCGCCCTGCCGTAGTGTTGTGGTGAGGAGCATGACATGCGGCAGCTGCGTGACGATACACATCTGATACTGGACGGCGAGGTGCGGGTGTATCGGCGTGAGCGCAGCAAGCGCTG
>NZ_JBDMZG010000073.1:0-14099 GCF_039769035.1 Pacificibacter sp. | reverse complement strand
GTCAATTAATGGAGCGCAAAACAGTGCCAGCCCCCTTTGCCACCCGAGTGACGCGTATGCCGCGTGCGTTTGAAAGTGATCGTGGACGTGAAGCTGCAGACATAGTGCCTGAGCTGACAGGGCAAGCACGAGATGTGATTATCGGCGCTGGGGGCAGTGCACCTTATTTGCATGGGTTGATAAGGCGCGAAGCTGAATGGATTGCGCCCGCGCTGGACGATCCTGAGGCAGCACTTATTGGCGAATTGGCACGGATTGATGGTCTGACGCCTGATGTTTTGGACCCAGAATTACGTCGTGCCAAACGTCGAATCGCGTTGCTGTCGGGCTTGTGTGACGTGGCTGGTGTTTGGGACTTGCATCAAGTCACGGGCGCTTTGTCGGATTTGGCCGATCACGCCACCCATGCGGCGTTGCGTGCTCATGTTGCACGCGAAATTGCACGGGGCAAATTGCCAGGGCAGACCGAAGATGACATCGATTCCTGTGGCGGTATGGTTGCTTTGGCCATGGGAAAACACGGCGCGGGCGAGCTGAATTATTCGTCTGATATTGATTTGATTTGTCTGTTCGATGAAACCCGTTTTGATCTTGACGACCGCATGGATGCACGCGCCGGATTTATCCGCGCCACCCGCAAGGCCATGGCGTCTTTGTCGGAACTCACGGCCGATGGCTATGTGTTCCGCACGGATTTGCGCTTGCGACCGGACCCATCTGTGACGCCTGTGTGTTTTGCGATGGATGCAGCAGAGCGGTACTATGAAAGTGTCGGGCGCACATGGGAACGTGCGGCCTATATCAAAGCACGGGCTGCAGCCGGCGATATCAGCGCAGGTGAGCAGTTTTTGAAGACGCTCACACCGTTTGTATGGCGCAAGCACTTGGACTTTGCCGCCATTCAAGAAACTCATGATATGCGTTTAAAAATACGCAAACACAAAGGCTTGGGCGGCGCCCTTAAACTAGAAGGGCACAATATGAAACTGGGCGTTGGCGGTATTCGAGAGATCGAATTCTTCGCACAAACCCGTCAGTTGATTGCCGGTGGCCGCGATGTTGACCTGCGCTTGCGTGGGACTTGCGAGGCCTTGCAGGCTTTGGCTGACAAGGCATGGATCGAGCAAGAAACCTGCGATATTCTTACCGCAGATTACGCAGCCCACCGCGAGGTTGAACATCGGCTGCAAATGTTGCGTGATCAGCAAACCCACAGCCTGCCATCGGCCCCAGAAGAGTTTGACCGTTTGGCTCATTTGATGGGCACGGATGTCGACGCGATGCGCAGCGATATCTTGGAACGGTGCGCGCGGGTTCATGAGGTGACAGAAGGCTTTTTCGCCCCCTCTGATGCGCCTGTGCCAGTGATTGAACAGTCTGAGGAATTGCGCGCGATCACGTCACGTTGGCAAAGTTATCCGGCCTTGCGCACTGAGCGCGCACAAGAGATTTTTGAGCGCTTAGAGCACGACATTTTGTCCCGTATCCAATCCCAAGACAGACCTTTGGAAATGGCTGCCAACCTTGACGGGTTCTTGCGCGGGTTACCTGCGGGGGTGCAGCTGTTTGCGTTGTTTGAAGCCAATCCGCAATTGATCGATTTGATCTTGGATATCGTTTCCACGGCGCCGCATTTGGGCACGTATTTGTCACGCAACTCTGGTGTGTTGGATGCGGTCATTGGCGGTGCGTTTTTCGAACCTTGGCCCGGGCGTGAAGCTTTGGAAAAAGAACTGTCTGGCCAATTGGACAAGGTTTCCGACTATGAAGGCGCGTTGGATACGTCGCGCAGATGGGCCAAAGAGTGGCACTTTCGGATCGGTGTTCATCAATTGCGTGGATTGATTTCTGCGGATGAAGCAGGACAGCAATATTGCGATTTGGCCACCGCGTCGATTGCCGCTTTATACGCGGTTGTGGTCGATGCGTTCGCACAAAAACATGGGGCCGCACCGGGGCGTGGGGCACTGGTTTTGGGCATGGGATCGCTTGGTGCAGGGCGTTTGTCGGCGGCATCTGATCTGGACATGATCGTCATCTATGATGCAGCTGGGGTCGAGTATTCAGGCGGCAAGCGCCCATTGGCTGCGCGGCCTTATTATGCGCGGTTGACCCAAAGCCTGATCACTGCGGTAACGACGCAAACGGCGCAAGGGCGGCTTTACGAGGTTGATATGCGTTTGCGCCCATCGGGCAAATCGGGCCCCGTCGCAACATCACTGGACAGCTTCATGTCCTATCAGAAAAACGAAGCATGGGTTTGGGAGCATCTGGCGTTGACGCGTGCATGCGTTGTGGTTGGGCACCCTGAATTGGCGGAGGCGGTCGAGAGCTTTCGCACAGACCTTTTGCGCGATCGTAATGATGAAGATGTCATCCGCCAAGACACCAAAGATATGCGCGTGCGTTTGGCCGACGCCAAGCCTGGATCTACTTGGGACCCTAAAAGTGGCGTTGGCCGCATGATGGATATTGAACTGCTGGCCGAAGCGGGGGCGCTGATCAATGGCTGTCCTGCGCAGGATGTTTATGAACAATTGAAGTCCAGCGAAGCCTCTGGGTGGCTCTCGACCGAGGAGTATCAAATCTTGTCGGAAACCTATCGTTTGACGTGGCGATTGCAGTCTGCTGCGCGTCTTTTGACAGGCGACAAGCTTGATCCTGACGCGATTGGCATGGATGGGCGGGCCTTTTTGATGCGCTCAACGCAGACGGACAGTATTGAAGCTCTCGCGTCTCAGATTGCCGATGCCTGTCTTGCTGCGGATCAGGTCATTACGGCAGCGCTCGATCGACCTGCGCCGCGCCAAAGTTAGATCTGTCTCTTGCGGAGCGCTGGTTCTGGCACTAGCTCTTGCGTATCGACAAAGGAAAAGACGCTATGACCCGTCGCGAAACACTTGAGTATGACGAAGCCCTTGATCCAGGGGGATTGATCCGCGAATCTTACCGCATCGAAAACATTACTATCCAAGAAGCGCGCTCAATTTTCTTGGATTGGGCCATTAAGATTGGACCGGATTTGCGTGCTGATATTGCCATTCGACGGTTGCTTGGTTTGTACGAGCGCGGTCACAATGACCAACACCCTATGACGTTGGTATTAAATGAGGGGTTGGGCAGTATCGTTGGCCCCCAAGGTCGGCGTGGCGGATCGCGTGCGCGTCGAGGCGTGTAACGACGCTGTCCAAGTATAAACGTCGTCAGATACAAAAACGCCGCGGATCTTTGGGATCACGCGGCGTTTTCTATTTTCGTGGATTTGCTCGGATTAGCGGGGCAGGGCTGCCGCTTCGCGCGCGAGTTCTTCGATCGCTTTCCAATCGCCTTTGATCACAAGATCATTCGGTGCAACCCATGAACCACCAACGCAAAGTGTGTTGGACAGCGACAGGTACTGATCCGCTTTTTGCAACGTAATACCGCCAGTTGGGCAGAATTTCATTTGTGGCAATGGCGCGCCGATGGCTTTGAGCGCTGGTGCGCCGCCATTGGCTTCGGCGGGGAAGAATTTCGCAACCGTGTAGCCGCGCTCAAGCAGGCGCATCACGTCAGAAGCTGTGGACGTGCCCGCCAAAAGCGGCATGTCTTCAGCTTCACAAGCGTCCAACAAAAGGTCTGTCGCACCTGGGGAGACGCCGAATTTAGCGCCCGCAGCTTTGGCTGCTTTAACGTCTGCGGGTGTCAAAAGCGTGCCTGCACCAACAGTGCCGCCTTCGACCTTTGCCATCTCTTTGATCACATCAAGGGCGCAGTCTGTGCGCAGCGTGACCTCAAGGGCGGGTAAGCCACCGGCAACCAGTGCTTCTGCCAATGGGCGGGCGTGGGCCACATCGTTGACAACAAGTACAGGAACGACAGGTGCAAGTCCGCAGACCTCGGCGCAGAGTTTGCTGGCTTCTTGTGGGGTCATGATAGGGGTCCTTTTACCGCAATATGTGAAATGTTAGCCCTAACAAACCTATTCAGGCGCCTAGGTCAAGAAAAGAGGCGCAATCAGAACGGCCCTGAATGTAAAAAGCCGCCCTTGCGTGAACAAGAGCGGCTTTCGAGACTGTAAACGCGCAGAATGCCCTTACAAAATAGTGGCAGCGCCCTCGGTGGCATTGCCCGCATTTTGGCGGAACACTTCGAACATTTCGCGACCAAGACCAACGGAATTGGCAGACAGATCGGCCACAACAGCTTCGCGGGCGTCGAAATCATCCTCAAGCACTTCCAAAGTGCCGGCTTCTGCATCCACACGTACCAAATCGCCATCGCGAAGTTTCGCGATCGGGCCACCGTTTGCGGCCTCAGGAGAGACGTGGATACAAGCAGGAACTTTGCCGGAAGCACCGGACATGCGGCCATCTGTGACCAAAGCCACTTTCAACCCGCGATCTTGCAGGATCGACAGTGTTGGGGTCAGGGAGTGCAGCTCAGGCATGCCATTGGCACGTGGGCCTTGGAAACGGACCACAACCACGGTGTCTTCGGTGAATTCGCCATTGTTAAACGCTGGCTTCACATCGCGCTGATCGTGGAAAATACGCACTTTGGCTTCGACAACACGGCGCTCAGGGGCGACGGCAGAAACCTTCATCACTCCACGTCCGATATTGCCTTTGAGCTCTTTCAGCCCACCGGTTTTTTGGAAGGCATCAGAGACAGGGCGCAAGATACGATCGTTGAGCGTGTCTTTCGAGCCGTCAACGAATTGCAGTTCGCCATCGATGATTTTCGGGTCTTTGGTGTAAAGCGACAGGCCATCGCCGGCGATGGTTTTCACATCTTCATGCAGCAATCCGTTGTCCAAAAGCTGACCAATCATATAGCCAAGACCACCAGCGGCGTGGAAGTGGTTCACATCCGCCAGACCGTTTGGATAGACTTTCGCCATCAAAGGAACCGCCTCGGACAGGTCAGAGAAATCTTGCAGATCAAGAATGATCCCTGCAGCACGCGCCATAGCAGGCAAGTGCAGCACAAGATTGGTCGAGCCACCCGTAGCCATCAAACCAACCAAGCCGTTCACAAAGGCTTTCTCATCCAAGATTTGCGACGTAGGCCGGAAATCATTGCCCAAATTGGTGATCTCAAGCGCACGTTGGGCAGCGGCTGTGGTCAAAGCGTCGCGCAACTCGGTGCCTGGATTGACAAAAGACGCACCCGGAAGGTGCAAGCCCATGACTTCCATCAGCATTTGGTTGGTGTTCGCAGTGCCATAAAACGTACAGGTGCCTGATCCATGATATGAGGCCATTTCCGCCTTCATCAACTCATCGCGACCAACTTCACCCATGGCAAACTGTTGGCGTACTTTGGATTTTTCATCATTGGGAATGCCGGACGTCATCGGCCCCGCAGGAACGAACACCGATGGAATGTGACCATAGGTTGCGGCAGCCATCACAAGGCCAGGGACGATCTTGTCACAAATGCCAAAGAACACTGCGGCATCGAAGCAGTTGTGCGATAGGCCGACGCCTGCAGACAAAGCAATGACATCGCGCGAAAACAATGACAGCTCCATGCCCGGCTGGCCTTGGGTAACACCGTCACACATCGCAGGCACGCCGCCGGCGACCTGTGCTGTTGCGCCAGCTGCACGCGCGGCGTCGCGAATGATGTCTGGGTAGTGCTCATAGGGCTTATGTGCGGACAACATATCATTGTAGGCCGTGATAATCCCGATGTTTGCGGATCGTTCCGCCACAAGCGCGTCTTTGTCTTGTCCCATGGCGGCATAGGCATGGGCTTGGTTGCCGCAAGTCAAATGTGCGCGCACAGGGCCAGCATCAGCTGCGCCAGCCATGCGTTCTAGGTATGCGTCACGTGTTGGCCGCGATCGTTCGATGATGCGGTCCGTTACGGCTTTGATCTGAGCATTGATAGACATTGGGGGGGCCTTTGGGTCAAATAGGAGGAGCGAATTCTTGTAGTGTGCAGCACTATATGTATTTCACATAAAGTGTTAGCGCTAAACTGTATACAGTTAGCGCTAACATAGCTTTTGATTGATCAGATGTCCAGCACGCGTTGCAAATGTTTGGAGGCGAGGGGCCTGCAGTCATGCTGCAATGCGGAATTTGCGCTGCAATGCAGTGAGCGCATGGCGGGGTTTCTCAATGGGAAGTGGTGCTTTGGTGTGCGGTGGCGTAGATATTAATCAACGAAACGAGCTTAGAAGTTGAGCTTGTGACACTTAAATTGGCAGCGTACTCGGGCAAAAGTGCTTGTCGCTGCGCATAACTGCCATAGGGCAAAAAAGGTATATGATTATGACAAACGAAGTTTACACACACGTTGAAATCGAAGCCATTGAAAAACGCGCTCGTGCACTGCGCGCTCAAGCAACTCGTGATTTTGTTGTTTCTGTATCCAAATGGGTTCGCCGCCAATTCCAGTTTGGTGCCGTACAAAAAATGGCATAAAAGCGTTTCAACAACGCTTTACGACCAAAACCCCTTAGGTTGCTTTTTGAGACCTAATTGCGCGGTTTGAGTTGAATTTTGTAGAAATCCCGTGCGTTTGCGCGGGGTTTTTTGTTATTTTGGATGATTTATTATTTCATTTATAACGAGTCTCAATTAAGGGTTGACCTAGAGTTAGAGTTTAATACTTGGAGCTAGATCTATGAGTACCTTCTTTCAAATTTCTAAAATGATCGTGGCAGGCGGGCTTTTGATCGGTGCCACAGCATGTGCACCTGTTAGTACGACAATCGACTCAACGGTGGTTCCAGCTCCAGCCGAGATGGCCGATCCGGTCTACGTTGCACCAAGTTTTTCAGTGAGCCGTGTGAATGTAAGCGTGCCAGAAACCTTGGTTGTTTCCGAAGAGAATTCGATCAAGCCAATCGCGGACATCGTTTGGCATGGCGAAGCTGCGGGTGATCGCTATGCTCAAGTTAAGTCCATGATGAGCACCGCCTTCGGCAAAGCGACTGCTGGCATGCGCGGAACTAAAAGAGTTGTGATCGACGTCGAGGTCACACGCTTTCACGCTGTGACGCCGAAAACGCGTTACAATTACGGTGGAGAGCAAGAGATTGAATTTGTGATGACTGTTCGTGACGCAAATTCTGGCGTGGTGATTCAGCCAGCGCGCCTCATCGACGCTACACATAAAGGCTTGTGCTGTGGTCCTGCTAAAGAAGCAGACGCTGAGGATCCAACTTACCAAAGAACACGTCTTGTAGATTACGTTGCTGGCGTTGTTGTCGCTGAGTTGAACAAACCATACGCGCAATAATCACCCCTTCCATGGGGCGATAAATCTAAGTAAGAGGGGTGCATGACGCATCCCTCTGAATCTTTTCCCACCATTCGTCTTAAGCCCAAAGCCAATGCCCGCGCTATTCGCCACGGCTCACCTTGGGTGTTTGACAATGAGCTGGTTGTCGACCGCCGCACGAAAAACCTCACACCCGGCGCAATTGCGCGGCTTGAGGATGCGGAGCGTAACTTTTTGGCCCTTGTTGGTGTCAATCCGAACAGCCGCATTTTTGCGCGCGTTTTGGATCGTGATCCTGACATGGTCTTTGACGAAGCGTGGTTTGCCGCGCGCGTCAAACACGCACTCACGCATCGTGAAACACTTTACTCTGAACCATTCTACCGTTTGATCCACGCTGAGTCCGATGGGCTTCCTGGCGTTATTGTTGATCGGTTCGGCGATACGTTGGTCATTCAGCCTAACGCCGCTTGGGCCGACACGTTGATCGACACGCTCGTTGGCGCGTTGAAATCAGTGACAGGTGCAACCACCATCGTGATGAATGGCACCGGCCGTGCACGCGGTTTGGAAGGCTTGGATGATAAGATCGATGTCTTGGACGGCGCCGTAGAGAGTGTGATTCCAGTATCCATGAATGGTGCCACGTATATGGCCGACTTGATGGGCGGACAAAAAACTGGCCTGTTCTTTGATCAACGCGACAATCACGCCTATGCGCAAAACTTGGTCAAAGGTAAGCGCGTTTTGGACGTGTTTTCCCACGTTGGCGGCTTTGGTTTGGCGGCTTTGGCTGCTGATGCTGCGTCTGTCACATGTGTTGATAGCTCCGCTGCAGCGCTTGATTTGGCGGAGCAGGGCGTCACGGCGATGGGATTGTCTGACAAATTCACCGCACGCAAAGGCGATGCTTTCGACACCATGGCCGCTTTGCTGGCTGAGGGCGAAAAATTCGACGTTGTGATCTGTGACCCACCTGCATTTGCACCAAGCAAGCCTGCACTTGAAAAGGGCCTACGTGCCTATGAGCGCGTGGCGAAAATGGCTGCGGCTTTGGTCGTTGATGGTGGCTATTTAGGGCTGTGTTCTTGTTCGCATGCCGCTGACTTGGAAAAATTCCGCAACTCGTGCAACCGTGGCATTGGCCGCGCACAGCGATCAGCGCAGCTTATCCATACGGGCTTTGCTGGTGCAGATCATCCACTGATGCCGCAGCTCGCGGAAAGCGGATACCTTAAGGGTCTGTTTTACCGCATGATGCCGTAAGGGTTTCAAAGACATGAAAAAAGTGCTCCTTGATGCCTGCGTGTTATACCCCACCGTTATGCGTGAGGTGCTGTTGAACGTAGCTGCCAAGGGGCTCTTTACCCCACTGTGGTCTGACCGCATTTTAGAAGAATGGGCCAGAGCCGCGCGCAAAATCGGCCCCACGGGCGAAGCGCAAGCCCGTACGGAAGTGGCGCTCGTCAAAGCCGCATGGCCCAAAGCTAGCATCAAACCCCACGCAGGGTTGGAAGCGCGGCTGTATCTGCCCGATGAAAACGACATCCACGTTCTGGCGGCCGCCATCGCTGGCCATGCTGATGAGCTTGTTACGATGAACGCCTCAGATTTCCCGCAAAACACATTGCGCGAAGAGGGCATTGAGCGGCGCGATCCCGACGGATTCCTTTGGGAACTCGCCTCACATCACCCTGATCTGGTCTTGGCTGCCTGCGAAGACGTCCGCCTCACCGCCGAGCGCCTGTCTGGCCAACCATGGCACATGCGCAAACTCATGAAAAAAGCGCGTTTGCCGCGGCTGGGAAAAATGTTGCGGGCGTAGAAGCCTAACAGGGGGCGGGATAGCGCTTGTCGCATTTGTTGACAAATCCGGACAAGTCAGAGGATAGTCTATCAAGTGCTTTGAAATTGCCTGCTTTGCACAATCCCTACGTGCTCATCTAAGATCGTCGACTGGCATCGCACCATTTTGCTTTGTGAATCCTGTCATGACGCGTCCATACGATCCAACCCCACTCGTTAAAATCTATTTTTGTCTACAACATTGAGGGCGAGCCTTTGAAGTTTATGCGTAACAAGTCTCTCAGTGACGCTGTCGATGGCAAAACCATTTTGATAACCGGTGGGTCGTCTGGCATCGGTCTTGCCGTTGCGCAGTGTGTTGCCCGTGCTGGCGCCAAAACGATTTTGGTCGCGCGAGGCGTTGATGCGCTTCAAAGTGCCAAAGATGAAATCGCAAGCTTAGGTTATGAAGCGCATATTTACCCAGCAGACTTGAGTGATACAGAGTCCTTGGAGGCCCTGATGGATCGCATTCAGTCGGATCATGGCGCCATCGATATATTGATCAATAACGCTGGGCGGTCCATTCGGCGCAGTGTCGAAGCGTCCTTCGAACGGTTTCATGATTTTGAACGGACGATGCAGCTCAACTATTTTGGAGCATTGCGCATGACATTGTTGGTCTTGCCGGCCATGGTGGAGCGCAGGCGTGGACATGTGATCAATATCTCGTCCATCGGGGTTCAGATTAACTCACCACGATTTGCTGCATATGTTGCGTCGAAGTCTGCGCTAGATGCGTTCACGCGCGTCGCCGCTGCCGAATTTGCCAAGGATTCAGTTCGGTTTACAACTGTAAGCATGCCGCTTGTGCGTACCAAAATGATTGCCCCAACGGAGTTCTCAAGCCATGTGCCAACCATGAGCCCAGAACGCGCAGCAGACATTGTGTCCAAGGCCATCATTCGTCACCCCAAAAGGGTGACGACATTCTTAGGGTGGTTGGGGCAGGTCGTCTATTTTCTGTTCCCAAATTCGACACAGATGGGGCTGAGTAAATCTTTTAGGTCATCGCAGGATTCCGCAGCCGCGAAGGGCGTTACGACGCCACAGGTAGGCCACTCGGAAATGGACAACGATCCTAAATAAGCTTGTCTAAGCGGCTACAACGCATGCGCAAACTCACGAAAGATGCATGTCTTCCGCGTTAGGTCAAAATGTGTAGCTGGTCGCGCTTGCTCATTTGCGTGTCGCGAGCGGTGGTTCAGTCGACTTTGTCGATGATAAATCCATCCGCTCGGACAATTTTTTGCAACTGTCAGTCAGTAATATTGTTTTATTTCAAAGCGCTATGCTGTGCGACGAGTTCTTTTTGCTGCTTTAGCGTTGGAATCATCATCGCGGATTCTGCTTTGTACTCTTTGTCAGCCAGCTCTGGGAAAAGAGTAAGGATTTCCTTGCGCGCTTTGGGTGACACAGCCTTGAGCGCTTCTGGGCCCGTGTAAAGGCTTTCAGATGCAGCGCCTTCG
Source organism: Pacificibacter sp. (assembly GCF_039769035.1). Classification (NCBI taxonomy): domain Bacteria; kingdom Pseudomonadati; phylum Pseudomonadota; class Alphaproteobacteria; order Rhodobacterales; family Roseobacteraceae; genus Pacificibacter; species Pacificibacter sp. The sequence continues at coordinate 3,567 of NZ_JBDMZG010000073.1, read as the reverse complement.
GCAAATACGATTTCGTGTTTGTCGAACAGGACATGGAAGTACTCAACGCTTTCGACGGCGTCATCCACGAAGATGCCAGGCAAGCCCGTCAACTTGATTGCTGAGACCAGTACATCCCCATTGAACATGCGCTTGGCAATAGGAGAGGACAGAACCATGCGGTGTTGACGAGAAACGAGCATGTCGCGTTTGGGCATGCCATTTCCGAGGGCACCTGCAAGGATGCGGATTGGACGGAGTTTTGGGTTGGCTGCAAGATCAGCAGCGCTGACATTGCGTCCGCCTGCCCAACGAATTGTTTTGAACGTATCGTCGGCGGTCAGAACTTCATCACCGATGGCCAAGTTTTCCACTGCAACGTCACCATTGCGGGTCTTGATCAGCGTGCCTTTCGTAAAGCAAACCAGCCCCTCAGGGGCAATGCCATCAAAGTTCGAAGGCATGGAATCAAGGAAGTCATTGAGGTCGGCGCCAGTTTGATATGATCCTGACGAGTATAGGGTACCATTTAGTGAGTTGCTGTCGTTGTCGTAGATCGCGAAGCCTACGCCACCGTTTTGCGCTTGGCCAGTGTCACCTGGACCGCCGCCACCTGTCGCGTCTACCCATTCATCTGGATCGATAAGGCCGTCATTATTGCTATCGACAACTCGAATGGTAGCTCCGTCCGAAGTATTAATTGTTTCGCCTGGGGCATAAACCGCAATTGTAACGACAGTTGAATCGGCTGTGGCCACACCGTTGGAGACGGTTGTTGCGAAGACGTCATAAAAATCCGCCAAGAGTCCATTCCTTACTTTATACAGAAATTTCAGATATCCACTGCCTGAAACCTGCAGTTAAGTTTACTTCTTGTTAACTAATACAGTTGGAGCGTTTGACGCAACATTTGATGCTACCAAACTGTAAATTTTCCCAAGATTTGATAGTGGTTCTTGCATGTAGCGGCACTTTTGTCACGTTGTGTATTCTTAAAAAGCTTTGCTTTCGCTTCGAATGCTTGAATTAGGGGCGCGCGTGCGATGTAGCTCGCGTCAAACCTGCCACTTCGCCTCGTTTACCTCAATCGCTTTGATCCGTTCTTCCACCTTTGGGTGGCTCATGAACCACGCTGGCACAGCGGCGCCACGGGCGCCTGTGAGCGTGTTCAGCTTGCGAAACAAAGATTTTTGCGCGTCAGTTCCGATACCGGATTTATGCAACAACGCAGAGGCATAGGCGTCTGCTTCAAACTCATCACGGCGTGACAGTTTGGCGGCGAGCATGCTGGTCATGGCGGAGGCGATATAGATCGCAAACGGGCCAATGAGCGGCACAAAACGCAGTCCCATGGCCAGTGCTGTGCGCAGGGCGTTTTGACCGGAAAAATCAATCATCCGCCGTTTGGAATGCCCCAAAGCCACATGGCCCAATTCATGCGCCACGACGGAGGCCATTTCTTCGGCTGTCACTTCGCCATCGCGGAACTTTTGGTAGAACCCACGGGTGATATAGACTTTGCCATCAGGGGCAGCCAAGCCATTCACAGGCTCAATGTCGTATAGAAACACCTGCACGCGAGGCAGGTCCAACGCTTGGGCCAGTCGCGTAAACTCTTTGCGCAGGGTGGCATCGGCCAACTCGGCAGATTTCGCCGCCAATTCACGCGCGGATCGCCCCGCAGACATGCGGTACATGACATAGCCGTAAATGAGGGCCAAAAGGATGGGGAGAAACTTTAACATATGATTTATATGGTGCTTTTGGGGGGAATATCAAAGGGTGTCGCAAGCGGGGGCTCTGCTGCTTTGCTCGCTTTGTCCGCATTGCGCTGTGCACGCAAGACATGTGATATCCACAGTGCGGCGCTGGTTGCGATCATGAGCGCCGCGATAAGCCCCATTACGTCGCCGACCACTTCGGCCACCAAAGTCAAACTGCCCGCAAAGGCAAAGCCCAGCCAGATATAGAGATTGACCCAAATCGCCTCGCCCAGCACATCGGCAATTGTAAACCGTGCCCATGGCAGTCCCGCTGTGCCGGCTGCGACGTTGACATATGGGCCAAGCGGCGCCACCAGCCACGTCGAGAAAAACACGCCAATCCCGCCGTGGTTTTCGACGGTTCGTTCTGCACGGGCAATCACGCGGGCGCGGGCAGGGGATTTGGCCAATCGCAGCAAAACGCGCCGACCATATTTGCGTCCCACAAAATAGCCTGTCTGGTCGCCCAAAACGGCCCCCGAAAAGGCACAGAGAATTAGAATTGGCGCAGATATGTCGCCCGAGGCCGCCAGTGCCCCGCCTGCAAGCATCATCAAAGATGTGGGCACGGGCACCAACAGGCACGATAGGAATGCACAGACAAAAACGCCTAAATATCCGTAGGTTGTGACGAGTGAGAAGATACTATCTGTCATGACGCATCCTTGGACGTGTTGTCCGTAGGAGTGTCCGGAGTGGTGCGATTGGCCTCGAAAGTTTCAATCGCAGTCTCGATTTTTGCGATCAAATCTTCAAGCGCAATGCCTTGAGATTTCGCCACTTGATCAAGGCTCATGGGGCCGTTTTTGTCGCGTTTGAATTCGCCGAGCGCATCGCGGACGACCTGTGGTGGGACGTCCCATGAATGCGCGACATATTTCGGGGTCATCCATGGTTCGATCGCTTGTGCGCGATGGGCTGGGTCGTTCCAGTAGATCCAAAACGCAACAGCGCGCGTGGTAAAGACGCCTGCGACCAGCAAGGACACCACCAGCACCACAGTGGCAATTGGTGCGGTGTTCCAAAGGCGTTTCACGAACCGGATCACGATGTCGTCCTCTCACAAAATTGCGTCGTCTAACCATGCTACGTATCAGAGCGCGCATTCCGGCGCGGCACCGACGTTTTAACCTAACAGTTTCATACCCTTTGTCAGCCCCTCTAAGGTCATGGGAACCATGTGATCTTCAAAGATGTCGCGGATCATGTTGATGGATTGCGTGTATCGCCAATGACCTTCGGGCACGGGGTTAAGCCAGACGTGATCGGGCCATTGTGTGCGGGCGCGTTGCAGCCAAACTTCGCCGCTTTCTGCGTTGTAGTGTTCGTTTGCGCCGCCTTTGTAGGCGATCTCATAGGGCGACATAGACGCATCGCCGACGAAAATGACTTTGTAGTCTTTGCCATAGGTGTTGAACACGTCATGCGTGGCAGTTTGTTCGCTCCAGCGGCGCTGGTTGTCGCGCCACACGCCTTCATAAAGGCAATTGTGAAAATAGTAGTATTCAAGATGTTTGAATTCGGATCGTGCTGCGGAAAATAGTTCTTCGACCACTTTGATGTGATCATCCATTGAACCGCCAATGTCGAAAAACATCAGCACCTTGACGGCGTTGCGTCGCTCGGGTCGCGTTTTTACATCGAGATATCCGTGTTCAGCAGTGGCGCGAATGGTGCCGTCCAGATCCAACTCATCCGCAGCCCCGTCGCGCGCCCAAGATCGCAAGCGTTTCATCGCCAATTTGATGTTGCGGGTGCCAAGTTGCGCGGTGTCGTCCAAGTTTTTGAAATCGCGCTTGTCCCAGACTTTCACGGCTTTGCGGTG